>JALYYM010000702.1 GCA_030946565.1 Bacteroidota bacterium
GGCAAACGAATATTTATAAAAGCCATCTTTTGAATTCATGGAAATACTTGCGCAGCTCACCTCTACTTCGTTACTAAAATCAATCGGGTGCTTCTGCACTTTCATGATCTCATCAGCTTTTACATTATTTATTTTAATGCCTACATTGCCAATTGTGTAGCGGCTTCCGCGCTGTGGTATGTAGGTTACCTGCGGAAAATTCAAATGCCTCATATCAATACTATATGCATGGCGGAAACCGGTGGTATCCTTGTGCGCAGGCTTTGCCTTTTTTGTTGATGTCAAATTTTGGAGGGGAGGTTCATAAAGCGTAATATGTTTGCACGCGATATTCTCTACGATTATATTTTTATTCTTTACAAACTCGTTTGCATCAAGGCCGTCCAGCCGCAGGCCGGTTGCCATTAAAAGTTTACTGCTATCGGCATCATCATCATCAAACCTGTTTACATCAATTTTTTCAAAAGAAATGGAATTGTCCTGGCCGTTAAAATCTAAATTATTTACCCTTAATTCAGGGCGGTTATTATTATAGGTAATGAAAGAAGCTACCTGCACATTGGCTTGCTTGCAAAATAAAGTCCGGCTGGTATCAAGATTGTGCGCACTGTCTATAAGTATTCCTTTTAATTGTAAATTTCCATTTGTAAAATCAAATGCTTTTTCCTGCTGCGCAAAACCAACGCCACGCACATTCACATTATTTATAAACACCTGCCCTACTTTTATAAGTTTTAAATTGCCCAGTATCTGATCATAAAGCGCCTTCGCTTCCGTATTGATGTTTGTTTTTTTGTTTACCGGTTTTACAAAATAGACAACTACTACCGGATCTGTAATTACAATAGAATCGCCCACCATTTGTTCCCCTAATAAAGCCTTATCTGTTTTTACACCAGTTACATTCAGTGAAGCAATTTTAATATCCAGTAAAATATAGGGGCGGTCTTCATACTTCGTGTTTTTAATCCGGTTTGTGTCGGCGGCTATGTGTATATTTTTAAGATAAGCCGTTCCTAATATTTCATCAAAGTGAAGTGAATCGTATTTAACCGTATAAAGGCCATCGGTTTTTTTTGCGATAGTTTCGGCAATAGTATCTTTTACGATTTTATATTTATTCTTTTCCCAAATAAAAAATACGATAGCGAGGGCAATTACAATTCCCGCAATTAGCATAAAAGTTTTCCGGGATATTGACCGGAAGACATCAGGTAGGTGCATATCAAAGTTTAAAATAAGAAAAGCCGGGCTGTGACAGAACTCAAATTTAAAGTTTTAGTTTTGACACAACTGATTTATTATGAATATAGAATTTAATAAAAATGAAGATGCCATGAAGATGGCTTTGAGCAGGGTGAAAAAGTTGTTCAATAAGATAGAGGAAGGCGGTGGCAAGAAGGCAATTGCAAAGCAAAAGGAGAGAAATAAATTGACAGCAAGGGAGCGCATAAAATATCTATGCGATAGCCAAACACAGTTTATTGAAATAGGTGCATTTGCCGGTTATGGCATGTATGAAGAATACGGCGGTTGCCCCGCAGGTGGCACGGTTGCGGGTATCGGTTACGTTAGTGGCAGGCAATGCGTAATTCTTGCGAACGACCAAACTGTAAAAGCCGGAGCCTGGTTTCCAATCACGGGTAAAAAGAATTTAAGGATGCAGGAGATAGCGATGGAGAATAAGTTGCCCGTAATTTATTTGGTTGATAGTGCAGGTGTCTTCCTTCCGATGCAAGATGAAATTTTTCCTGACAAAGAACATTTTGGACGCATCTTCAGGAACAATGCGAGGATGAGCGCCATGGGGATTACACAGATTGCTGCCGTGTTAGGCCCTTGTGTTGCAGGCGGAGCTTATCTTCCTATCATGAGCGATGAAACAATAATGGTAGAAGGTAATGGTTCAATTTTTTTAGCTGGCCCCTACCTTGTAAAAGCAGCCATAGGAGAAGTAACGGATAATGAAACGCTCGGCGGCGCTGCCACACATACTGAAATAAGCGGAATAGCAGATTATAAATTTGACAATGAAGAAGCCTGCCTCGACCAGGTAAAGAAGATCATGAATAAGTTGGGTGATTTTCCAAAGGCTGGTTTCAATAGGATCAAAACACTTGCACCGGCAAAAGCAGCCAACGAGATCTATGGCATTTTCCCTGAAGGAAACAACAAGCCCTATGACATGCTGGAAATTATTGACCGGATAGTAGATGCCTCTACATCGGCAAATAGTGATACCGCAAATAAAGAAGCGCATGGCCCGCCTAACGCAGATCAAAATATTCCGGGAGATGTAAGCACAGCCGGTAAAAGTTCTTTCGAAGAATTTAAGGCGGAATATGGAAAAACAATTGTTTGCGGGTATGCAAGGATAGAAGGATGGGCCGTGGGTATTGTTGCTAACCAGCGGCTAAATATCAAAAATAAAAAAGGCGAATTACAAATCGGCGGCGTAATATATAATGACAGCGCTGACAAGGCTGCGCGGTTCATAATGAATTGTAACCAGAAAAAAATTCCGCTTATTTTTTTGCAGGACGTAACCGGCTTCATGGTTGGGACACGCAGTGAGCACAGCGGCATAATAAAGGATGGCGCTAAAATGGTAAATGCTGTTGCCAATTCCGTTGTTCCTAAAATTACGATCATCATGGGCAACTCTTATGGCGCAGGTAATTACGCTATGTGCGGTAAAGCGTATGATCCACGATTTATCTATGCATGGCCTTCGGCAAAAATAGCCGTGATGGGAGGCGAACAAGCAGCGAAAACTTTATTACAAATAGAAGTTGCCTCACTTAAATCGAAGGGCGAAAAGATTACACCGGAGAACGAACAAAAGTTTTTATCAGAAATGACGGAAAAATATTCACGGCAAACAACTCCGTTTTATGCTGCCTCCCGGTTATGGGTAGACGCAATTATTGATCCGCTTGCCACAAGAAATATAATTTCCGAAAATATTTTCGCAGCAAACCATAATGCGGAAATTGCCGATTTTAAAACCGGCGTTTTCCAGGTATAAAGAATAGAGAAAATTCGCGAAAATCTTCTATTGTGATTTGGCATAAACCCATTTTAAATGACCCCCACGGCCTCACAAATTAAAATCTATACAGATGGCGCTTCCCGCGGAAACCCAGGCAGAGGAGGCTATGGAGCGATATTGACTTATGGAAAAATTAAAAAAGAAATTTCGCAGGGATACCGGCTCACTACTAATAATCGTATGGAACTTATGGCAGTGATTGCTGCGCTTGAATCTCTAAAAAAAGAAAATCTTAATCTTACTATTTATTCTGACAGCAACTATGTAGTGAAAGCAATAATGGAAGGCTGGCTCAACAAATGGATAAGGACAAACTTTAAAGGCAACATAAAAAACCAGGATTTATGGATGCGTTATTTTGTTCTCTCAAAAAAACATAATATACATGTGAACTGGGTAAAAGGACATGCGCAAAACATTATGAACAACCGATGTGATGAACTGGCAACCCAGGCTGCCGATGGAAACAATTTACTGATTGACGAAGGCTATGAGGAAGCACAAAGTCTTTCGTGAAAAAAGAACCGTGTTAGTTATTTGTAGTATTCTTCACAGGTTGCAATGAATTTCTTGCTATAAGATAATAGCTGCCAAATAAAATAGCGGAAAAAATAAAAGTTGCGGCAACGCTCCATGGATAGAACGGTAACCCATCACTGAGACATAGCATAAGCCCGTTAAAAGTCTTGGGCCTGCCTAATCCCGCAAGCGGCGAACTGCTTGCCCACACAAGAAAATTTGAGATTACAAAATAAGTGGTTGGCGCTGCGATGGCAGCTATTGCAATACGGCCTAAATTAAAATTTTTAATTAAAAATCCAAAAAGCGTGAGCGAAGAAAAGAGAATATAATTGGTTATTTGACCTTCATAAAAACCCGGCATATTTCCAAAGCCATTTCTAAACAAAATTTCATACAAAGTATCAGATAAGAACATGGATAAAAGAGGCAAAAGGAATGCAAACTTTTTATCTTTTATAATGGCGCCGGCAAAAATAGCCATAGCTATTTGCGGTGCAAAACCATAAGGCCTGCCGGGCATAATTCTGTATAAAGAAGCAACAACTATTAGTAAAATAAACCCTGCAACAACTTGCTTTGTAATTTTCATATCTGGTATTTGACGCAAAAGTAAGAATAATAATTTTTATGCTGTATGCTTATATGTCCAACAAATTGCCGGAATAATTACCGTACGGCAAGGGCCTTCGTTGCTGAATGCCTGGGATAATAACCTGTTAAATGACAAGCGCATAGTTGCCGGGGCACACTTTTACTAGAACAAATTTTTTCCAAAATAATTTGTTGTTTAAACCACCTTTAATTAAAAGGTGTTATCACTGGTGTATCTGTGAGGTGCATTGCCAAACTTTACATAACAATTTTCACAAATAAAATTTTAGAAAATGCAAAATGTATTAAATCAATGGAACGACGTATTACTTGAAGCTGTAAGGCAAGTGAAGCCAGGTCCGCCGATGGTGGCCAGATCAATTGCTATTATGTACACATCGGTTTATGATTCATGGGCGTCGTACGATCCTGTTGCGAAACCGACGAGGCCGGGTATTGCGAAAAGGCCAGCTGCAGAAAACACCAACGCAAATAAAGAAACGGCCATTCACTATGCTGCTTACCGGTCTTTGCTCGACCAGTTTCCAACAGTAAGCTCAATGTTTGTTGACAAGATGAATGCACTTGGTTTAAATCCGGCGGATACATCAGTGGACGAAACTACACCGGTTGGCGTTGGTAATAAATCAGCAAGCCAGGTATTAACTTTCAGGCATACTGATGGCTCAAACCAGGCAGGCGGTTATGCCGATACCAGTAATTATGTAAGTGTAAATCCTGTAATAAATCCTTTGTTGGAAACACATGTGGAGGACATCCCTTTTCCTGCCAGGTGGCAAGGGCTGACGTATCTTGGTACGGATATCAAGCCGGCATCGCCAAAATTTATTGCACCTCATTGGGGAAATGTTGTACCGTTTGCGCTCACTTCCGGAAGTCAATTCAGGCCTGTTCCCCCACTGCCTCTTGCCAGCCAGGGATTTTTAGAACAGGCGAAGCACATCATTGAAACACAGGCAAACCTGACAGCGACACAACAGGTAACCGCGGAGTATTGGGCTGATGGACCTAAGTCTGAGTTGCCTCCCGGCCACTGGACGTTGTTCACTGCCTTTGTTGTTGACAGGGATAGTATGACACTTGACCAAAGCGTAAAATTGTTTTTCGCAGTTACTAATGCGATTTTTGATGCATCAATCGCCACATGGGAAGCTAAAAGATTTTATGATTATTGTCGTCCTATTACAGCCATAAGGTATTTGTTTCGCGGAAAATATATTAAGGCCTGGGGTGGGCCGGGGAAAGGAACAATCGAAATAAAGGGAGAAAGATGGTTTTCCAACTCCTCCTTTCGCGGAATATACTTCCGGGCACAGCGCCTTCAGTATGGCTGGCGCTGCGGTATTAAAAAATTTTACTAATAGTGATAAATTTGGTTATTTCTATGTGCAGCCGAAACCTCTTAATGCAGATCCTTCTATTGATGTAACAGGCATAGTGCTGAGTTGGAATACTTTCAGGGAGGCAGCTTTGGATGCAGGTGAATCCAGGCTGTACGGAGGCATCCATTTTTATGAAGGAAATGTTGCCGGCTTAGATCTTGGAAGAAAAGTTGGCGAACAGGCATTTAATAAAGCTAAAAGTTATTGGGAAGGAACAGCGCCTTAAGATGGCACTATATAATTATTTTAAAAGCCCCAGCTAATGAGGCTTTTAAATACAGGCAAAGATTTTGTTATAAGAATGTTTTACCCTTATCTATCAGTGGGAAGTTTTATTATAAACTCACTGCCAATGCCTTCTTCACTTTCAACTAATATTTCGCCGCCATGCGCCGTTACGATATCATAACTAAGTGATAAGCCGAGGCCTGTACCGAGGCCAGGCCCTTTTGTTGTAAAAAAAGGCTGAAACATTTTTTCTTTTACCGCTGCAGACATCCCGATGCCATTGTCTTTTATTGATATCTGCAAATGGCCTTTTAGTTTCTTTGTACTAACGGTAACGGCTGGACTAAAACCAATCTCTCCGTTTTTACTTTTAACCGAAACAGCGTAAAATGCATTGTTGATTAAATTGAGAATTACCCTTCCAATTTCCTGCGGTACTATATTTATTTCACCGGCTAAGGGGTCAAAATCTGTATGCATAGAGGCATTGAAAGATTTATCTTTTGCTCTCAGGCCATGATATGCCAGCCGGAAATATTCATCTGCCAGTTGATTGATATTCGTAGGTATTTTCTCCGCCGAACCAGGCCTGCTGTGCTGCAACATGCCTTTCACTATTGCGTCCGCTCTTTTACCGTGATAGGCGATCTTCTCTTCGTTCTTTAAAATTTCTTCAGAGAGCTCTTGTACTGCGGCGGTATTTCCTTTGTTATTTTCCACCTGCAATTCAGTAACGAGTTCTGCATTTACTTCCGAGAAATTGTTTACAAAGTTTAGCGGGTTTTGTATTTCATGCGCAATGCCGGCTGTAAGTTCGCCGAGAGATGCCATCTTCTCTGATTGAACAAGGTGCGCCTGTG
>JALYYM010000704.1 GCA_030946565.1 Bacteroidota bacterium
TTTTCTTTTCTTTTTTTAAGCTTTTGTATATCGGTAATATCCTGTGGTCGCCCTGCTTTTTGTTTTACAATTAATAACTCTGAGTAACCAATAAAATTAATTTTACAACCTTCGAAATCTACTACCCTTTTATTCTTCCATGCTTCTTTAAATGGCACTCCATCAAGATCATTTAAAATATCTATTCTCACTGGCTCATGTCCTAATTGCGTAATAAAATCTCTTTTTAAAAAATCATCTTTAGATAGTTTTAAAGATGAGAATCTAAAATCTTTAATCACCCAATCATCTTTGCGGCATTTTCTTCAGAAATATTAATGCACAAATCAAAGACTTTTGTAGATTGGGGATAGCCGTGAATGCTTACAGCATATCCTCCAATCACTAAATACTCAACTTTATATTTATTACACAGTTTTACAAAATCAATAAAATCGTTTTCAAGTTTCAACTTCTTCATGCAAGCTTCTTCTGTAAACAACTTTTTTTATTGATTTACTCCTAATATTTCCAAACACCACCTCCCGTAAATCCATTAAAGCAAGCAGGCGATATTCGGCAGATTTTTCTGACCAATATTTATCATCGGCTTCCTCGGCCTCTTTAAAGCTATATTTATTTACTACTAATGCTATCTTTCTTTTTTGATTCATAACTGCGAAATGAGTTTTAGTTCTTAAGCATCCAATTCTCCTACGATCAAATTTAAGCTACTCATTGTAATGATCGCGTCACTAAGCATTCCTCCTTTTGTAAGTTCAGAATAAGCCTGGTAATATATAAAACATGGGCGCCTGAAATGTAAGCGGTAAGGAGTTCTGCCGCCATCGCTTATCAGGTAAAATCCAAGCTCACCATTAGCGCCTTCCACTGGGGAATATATTTCGCCCGGTGGAAGATCAATCTCTCCCATCACAATTTTAAAATGATAGATAAGCGCCTCCATTTTTGTATAGACATCTTTCTTATCAGGTAAATAATAATCGGGCACATCGGCATGAAAAACTTCTGCCTCTGCTCCTTTAAATTCCTGAACCTTTTTATACGCTTCTTTGATAAGATAAAGGCTTTGCCACATTTCCTGGTCTCTTACTAAAAATCTATCGTAGCAATCGCCCGTGGAGCCAACGGGAATCGTGAAATCAAAATCGTCATAGCTGCTATAAGGGGTATGAATACGTACATCATAGTCAACACCGGCTGCACGCAAGTTAGGGCCTGTAAAGCCATAATTTAAAGCACGCTCCGCTGAGATAGGGCCAACACCAATTGTACGCTCCATAAAAATGCGGTTGCGAATAAAAAGATTATTAAATTCTTCTAAAACAACCGGCCATTCTTTTATGAATTTCTCAAGCTTTTCAAACGCAGTATTTGTAAAATTTCTTTCAAAGCCACCAATTCTTCCTATGTTGGTTGTGAGCCTCGATCCACATATTTCTTCATAGATTTCGTAAATAAGTTCCCTGTATTGCATCACATACAAAAAGCCGGTGTATGCACCAGAATCTACTCCAACAATCGAATTACAAATAAGATGATCGGAAATACGGGCCAGCTCCATTATTATTATTCGCAAATAATCTACACGCTTGGGAATTTTTACCCCTAGCAATCTTTCGCAGGTAATATGCCATCCCATATTATTTATAGGAGATGAGCAATAATTCATGCGATCTGTAAGAGGCGTTATCTGGTATAATGGGCGATGTTCAGCGATTTTTTCGAAGGCACGGTGTATGTATCCAACAGTTTGAGTGGCATTTACAATTCGTTCTCCATCAAGCTCAATAATATTTTGAAATACACCATGAGTTGCCGGGTGTGTAGGCCCAAGGTTGAGCGTTGTAGTCTGCTTCTCAAGACTCCCTTCCGGTAATTTTACGTGTTCACTCATGCAGAAATACTTATTCAATTTTTTGATTAATCTCTTCCGAACATTTCATCGTCTTTATCTAACCTTGTTTGATCTTCTAAGGGAAATTCTTTTCTCATAGGAAAATACTCCATGTCATCAACATTTAAAATCCTTTTAAGGTTTGGATGGCCAATAAAATTTACTCCGTAAAAATCGAAAGTTTCCCTCTCCATCCAGTTAGCTGCTGAATATAATGCGGAGGCACTGAAAACATCGGGCTTACTAATATCTGTATAGACTTTGAAGCGGATGCGTATATTGTCAATGAGATTATGCAGGTGATAAACAACAGCCAGTTCTTCCCCTTTTTTTTCAGGATAATGAACAGCACACAGATCGGTTAAGAAT
>JALYYM010000709.1 GCA_030946565.1 Bacteroidota bacterium
CCAATCTTTCTTAAAATAGATTTTATTCTTGCATAAGTATATTGCACAAAAGGCCCGGTGAAGCCATGAAAGTCTATACTTTCTTCCGGATTGAAAACCATGCGCTTCTTTGGATCAACCCGCAATAAGTAAAATTTCATTGCGCCTAATCCTAAAATTTCATACAACTCTTTCAATTCTTCTTCGGTAAAGTCTTTTACTTTACCAAGATCTTCTGTATGTTGTTTTGCCGTATCAACCATTTCATCTATCAGGTCATCCGCATCTACCACAGTACCTTCACGGCTTTTCATTTTACCGGTGGTCAGCTCAACCATTCCATAACTTAAATGGATAATTTTATCAGCAAATGGCATCCCGAGTTTGCGGCAAATTTCTTTTAATACTTTTATATGATGGATCTGCTCATCACCAATCACATAGATACTTTTATCTAATTTATACTCTTCAAATTTTTGTTTTACTAACCCGATATCCTGCGTGATATAAACCGAAGTTCCGTCGCCTCTCAGCAACAACTTTTCATCAAGGCCCACATCAGAAAGATCAATCCACACGCTGCCATCTTCCTTTGTATAAAACGTGCTATTGTTCAGTCCTCCCTGCACAAAATCTTTTCCTAACAAATAGGTGTTGCTCTCGTAAAATGTTTTGTCAAAATCAGCGCCCAGCCGCTTATACGTTGTATCAAAACCTTTGTATACCCAGCCATTCATTTTCTTCCACAGCTCCATTACTTCAGGCTTTCCATTTTCCCAATCAAGCAACATTTGCTGGGTTTTTTTCATGAGCGGCGCTTCTTTTTCTGCTTTGGCCTTTTCAACTCCTTCGCTTGTTAATTCACTTACTTCGTTTTTATACTCATCATTAAATCTTACATAATAATCTCCTACAAGATGATCACCTTTTGTGTTTGTTGACTCAGGTGTAGCGCCATTCGCAAATCGTTGCCAGGCGATCATACTTTTACAAATATGAATGCCGCGGTCATTTACAATGCTTGATTTATAGACGTTATTTCCATTGGCTTTCAAAATTTCTGAAACACTCCAGCCCAGGAAGATATTTCTCAAATGGCCGAGATGTAAGGGCTTATTCGTATTCGGTGAAGAATACTCGACCATTACTTTTTCATGGTTCAATACTTTTTTACCAAAGCAAACATCACTGTAGTTTTTTGTAAGAAAAGAATTTAGCGCACCCTCAGCTATACTTATATTTAAAAACCCTTTAATAACATTATAGCCCGAAAAAAAATCAGGAGTATTTTTTATAAGCGTATCACCAAGATTTTTTCCAATGGTTTCGGGAGATATCCTTAATTTTTTTACAAGTGCAAAAAGAACAATCGTGTAATCGCCCTCAAATTCCGGCCTGGTTTCATTAATTTGAAAATCGGCATCCGTAAAAACCTGCCTGTATAATTCCTCCAGCCCTTTGTTTACGGCGGATTGTATAAATGTTGTAAAAGACATAATTATAAATAAGCCGCAAAATTAAACTTAGTTATGCAATTATTTCTTCCCGGAATGAGATGGCTAAGGCCAACTTTTCGCTTTGGGCAAAGGATTCGCCAACCTTCAACGTGTTAATTTCAGATTTAAAAACTCAGATGAAAGTTGACAACTTTAATGCAGGCCTATTTTGAAAGCGCCCAATTGCGAAGCATAATAAATGTGTAAACATTACTTGTTATTTTAGCCGGAATATTTGATATATGAAAATATTTACCTTACTTATCATTGCTGTTTGCCTTACATCATGTAAAAATATGGGTCCAAAAAAATTTGATCTCGAAGGCCACCGCGGTTGCCGCGGCCTGATGCCGGAAAATACAATACCGGCTATGCTTAAGGCAATTGACCTCGGTGTGAATACGCTTGAAATGGATGTAGTAATTACGGCTGATAATAAAGTGGTAGTAAGCCATGAGCCTTTTTTTAATCATGAAATAACTACACTTCCCTCCGGCCAAACTTTTGAAGAAAAAGATGAAAAGCAATACAATATTTACCACATGACTTACGATTCTGTGCTAATGTATGATGTAGGGATAAAACCAAATCTTCGTTTTCCGTTTCAAAAAAAAATGAATGTACAAAAGCCGTTGCTTTCTGCGCTTATTGATTCCGTGGAAGCGCATGCGGCAGGCAAAGGCCATCGCCAGGTATTTTATAACATAGAAATTAAATCCCAAAAAACTACCGATAACATTTTTCACCCGGAGCCGGAAAAATTTGCGGATCTCGTATTGGATATTATATATCAGAAAGGAATCCAAAGCCGCGTGATCATCCAATCCTTCGACCCAAGAAGCCTCAAGATTGTAAGTGAGAAATATCCTTCAGTGAGAATAGCCCTGCTTATAGAAAATCAACAAATACCTGTTGGTCATTTTTTTCATCTTTATGGCTTTAAGCCTGACATTGTAAGCCCTGATTACGCCCTGCTTTCAAAGGCCATCGTTGACTCACTTCACGGAAAAGATATACAGGTAATAACCTGGACCGTAGATGATCTTGCTTCAGCAAAAGAATTATATGCAATGGGCGTAAATGGAATCATCACTGATTATCCAGATAGGATTAATTTGAAAGCGATTAGTAACAAGTAGCAGGTAGCAGCTAGAAAGTAGCAAGTAGGAAGTAGCAAGTAGCAGGTATCAGGTATTAGGTATTCATCAGGTTCAACTCATCACTGATCCCTCATCATAACTGCTCCCTCATAACTCATCACTGATAACTGCTCACATCTTGCTTCTTTCTTCTTACTTTTGCGCCTTCTTAAAAAATAAGTCCTTACGGACAAAAAAAGGAGTAGTATGATTAGTGTAAATAATGTAACACTTGCTTATGGCAAAAGAGTGTTGTTTGATGAGGTTAATCTCAGCTTTATCAAAGGAAATTGCTATGGGATTATCGGCGCAAACGGAGCGGGAAAATCAACTTTAATAAAAATAATAAGTGGTGAAATCGAGCCCAACAAAGGCACCGTGAGCATAACGCCAGGCGAGCGCATGGCTGTGCTAAGGCAGGAACAGTTTGAGTTTGATGAAGTAACGGTGCTGCATACTGTAATGATGGGGCACAAAAGAATGTGGAGTGTTATGAATGAAAAAGATGCTATTTATTTGAAAGAAGATTTTAGCGAAGCAGACGGCATGAAGGCCGGAGAACTGGAAGGAGAGTTTGGTGAAATCGGTGGATATACTGCTGAAAGTGATGCAGCTACTTTATTAAATGAATTGGGTGTTGCTGAAGAACTGCACCAAATGTTGATGAAAGATATTGGTGCAAATATAAAAGTAAGGGTATTGCTTGCGCAGGCACTTTTTGGTAATCCTGATATTCTTTTATTGGATGAGCCTACTAACAACCTTGATGTAGAAACCATTTCCTGGCTGGAAAATTTCCTGGCAGATTATGAAAATATAGTGCTCGTTGTAAGTCACGATCGTCACTTTTTAGATGCGGTATGTACGCACGTGGCAGACGTTGATAAACAAAAAATTAAGATCTACACCGGTAACTACACCTTCTGGTACGAGAGCAGCCAATTGGCAGCAAGGCAGGCGGGAGACAAGAATAAGAAGACAGAGGAAAAGAAAAAAGATCTTCTTGAATTCATTGCACGATTTAGCGCCAATGCTTCTAAAAGTAAACAAGCAACTTCGCGGAAGAAGGCTCTCGATAAAC
>JALYYM010000711.1 GCA_030946565.1 Bacteroidota bacterium
AAGAAATCAGGCTTAGAAAGCTTGTGATAATAAATAAAAGTATCTTCTTCATTTTTGGGTTTTAATGACTGGTTATATTAAATGATAAAAATATTTACGAAGATATATTTAATGTGCTTGCGTGTGAAGATCCGAATTGTCTTCTCAATTGTATGGGCTAAAAATGTATCATAAACTCCCTTGCAATACTATGCACAGATTAGTATGAAAAAGAAATCTTCTTGAAGCCCTTTGATATCAACTGATGAACCAAAAATGGAAAAGCCCGTAAACATTGAGTTTTACGAGCTTTTAATTTTGAAAAAATCACTTTGTCGGGATGACAAGATTCGAACTTGCGACCCCACGCCCCCCAGACGTGTGCGCTACCGGGCTGCGCTACATCCCGAAATTAATTGCTGCAAATCTAATATGAATTGATTAAAAATAATCATGAATAAACCGATAGATTTCAATAAAAAAAACTTCGAAACCAATAACGGTTCCGAAGCTCTTAATAATTAAGAAAAAATTTTAAACTTTTAATTATGGAGTTACCACACCATTCTGAATAAACTTTATCTGCACTGCCTTACTTGCATCAGTCGCATTCGGAATGCCCGTAAATAAAACGGTATATACTTTCCCTGCTTCCACAGTTATATTCCTGGTTGAATCAATTGTGGCTTCATCCTTTACATTAATAGAAATACTACCCGGAGTAATTTGTTTAAAATCAGATACACTTGCAAACGCAGCATTGTCATTGAACACATTTGTACCATTTGATGAAATAGTAATTGCTGGTTGCGCTGTAGAATCAGTGATAGCGTTTACGTAACGTACAAAAGCATCTCCCGTAGTTGTGGGAAGACTGTCAAGGTTATCTTTCACAAATACATTTTTATAAGTTCCGTTTGTACCAACAACAAATAATGAATAGTAAGCGCTGTCATCAAATACCTGGCTGCCGGTAGCAAGCGTACTTCCTGAATAGAAATCATACGAGGTCACTTGCCTGCTTCCGGTATATACACCGAGGTAGCCACCAGTATAACTCGTATAAGCAAGCGGCGAGTTCGTAAGATTATTATTAGAAAGTGCAACGCCGATAGAAGGCTGGTCGGTTGTAAGATTAAATGCCATTAAGCCAGCGGCATGACTTTGTGTGCTCGTATCAATTGTTTTTTTACAAGCACTGAACAAAAATGCAATTGCTAAAAAAAAAGCGAGAGGAATAAAACCTTTCCTTAAAAATGAACTTAATTTTTTCATAGTACGATAATTTTTTTAAATTTTTATTGAGATTAATAACGCGAAATGGTGGAAAAAATAATGCCATGTGTAGTCCATGGCAGTTAAAATCTAACCTGTGCTTTTATCTTATTATTTTCTTAACAAAAGAGGTAAAGTGAATAGACGACTTTTAGCAAAAGAATTTAAAATCAATAGTGGGGAAAGTTCAATATTTAATTTTACAAAAAAAGTTTTGGGGCTTAAAACAATTAAAGCATTGTTCAATTTTGCTGGTATCATTTTTGGCTATATTGCTATTTTACTTACACTTTAATATTCATAAATGAAAGTTCTCGTAGTAACCGTTATATCATTCTTGATATCATTCTTCGCATCTGCTCAAAATTTTCATATAGACCTTTTTGCCGGCGCATCTAATTACCAGGGTGATTTGCAGGAGAAAAGATTTACTTTCTCTCAGTCGCATTTTGCCGGAGGCATAGGAGTTTCTTATGATCTTACTGAGAAAATATCATTGCGCTCAGGTATAATGCTGGCAAAGGTTTCAGGGGATGATAAATATGGAACCAGGAATCAGTTCAGGAACTTAAATTTCACTTCGAACCTGACTGAGGTAAACTTAGGGCTGCAATATTATATTACTCCACTTGCCGATCACGCTTTGACGCCTTATGTTTTTGCAGGCGTAGCCTTATACCATTTCGATCCATATACATACGATACGTCCGGGGCAAAATTTTATTTAAAGCCTTTGAGCACCGAAGGTGAGGGGTTTGTAGCTGGTGTAAAAAATTATAAACTTACACAGTTCGCAATCCCTTTTGGCGGCGGTGTAAAATTATCTTTAACCGATAATTTAAATGTCGGGATAGAGTTTGGTTTGAGAAAATTATTTACAGATCACCTGGACGATGTAGGTGGCCCTTATGTAGATCAAACTTTGCTTCTTACCAATCGCGGGCCCAAAGCCGTTGAACTTGCTTATCGTGCCAACGAGCTAAAGAACGGAGACCCTTATCCTGTTGCCAATACAGTCCGTGGCGGCCCAAAGAATAAGGATTGGTATTATTTCACAGGCTTCACGGCTTCGTTTGCGCTTGGTAACGGCGGCTTAGGTGTTGGCGGAAGACATACAAAATACGGCTGCCCTGCTAACGTGAACTAATCATTTTTCTTAAAATTGTGAATCAGCTTTTTGCATTTATAAGAACGTCTCTTCTCCTAACTTGTCAACCACACAACCTACCTTTGCCGTCTTATGGCATATAATAATTTACAGGAATTTATAAATGTTTTAGAGAAGGAAGGAGAATTAATAAGAATAAAAAACTATGTAAATCCTCACCTTGAAATTGCAGAGATAACTGACAGGATAAGCAAAAATAATAATGGCGGCAAGGCGTTACTTTTTGAAAATACCGGTTATGATTTTCCGGTACTAATGAATGCTTATGGCAGCGAAAAGCGCATGTGCCTTGCACTTGGTGTGAAGGAACTTAATGATGTGGCGCACGATATTGAAAAACTGTTTCAATTGCTTTCTTCCCCAAAGGAAAATATATTGGATAAACTAAAAATGCTGCCGAAGCTGGGCCAGTTTGCAAGTTGGATGCCTAAGGTTGTCAACAGGAGAGGGGAGTGTCAACAGGTAATTATGGAAGATGCTGATATTACAAAGCTGCCTGTTATTACCTGTTGGCCAAAAGATGGCGGCCCCTTTGTTACTCTTCCGGTTATTCATACAAAAGACCCTAATAATAATTCAAGAAATGTAGGCATGTACCGCATGCAGGTATTTGGCCCAAAGCTCACCGGCATGCACTGGCACAAGCATAAAGTATCGGCAAAACATTTTAATGAATACAAAAAACTAAATAAGCGTATGCCCGTAGCAGTTAGCCTTGGTGGTGATCCGGTGTATGCTTATTCTGCAACTGCTCCTTTGCCGGAAAACGTTGATGAATATATGCTCGCCGGATTTCTGCGGAAGAAAAAAGTTGAACTGGTAAAATGTATTTCGCAGCCTGATGTGGAAGTTCCTGCAGACGCAGACTTTGTAATTGAGGGTTATGTTGATCCTAATGATGAATTGATTTGGGAAGGGCCGTTCGGTGATCATACAGGTTATTACTCTTTGCCAGACTGGTATCCAAGATTTCACATCACAGCTATCACGCACAAAAAAAACACCGTGTACCCGGCAACGATAGTAGGTATACCACCGCAGGAAGATGCGTGGCTTGGCAAGGCTACAGAACGTATTTTTTTAGCGCCAATGAAAATGACAATGATCCCTGAAATACTGGATATGGAAATGCCGGTGGAAGGTGTGTTTCATAATCTTGTAATTGCAAAGATCCAGAAAGACTATGCCGGGCAAGGGCAAAAAGTAATGAACGCCATGTGGGGCGCAGGGCAAATGATGTTTAATAAAATATTGGTGTTGACAGCCTTCCCAAACTCCGGTGGTGGAAACGCTTTCGAAGGTTTTAAATTATCCGAGTATAAAAAATTAGCAAAGGATGTTTTTAAAAATTTAAACCCTGCCACAGACATTTATTTTTCGCAAGGGCCAATGGATGTGCTGGATCATAGTTGCAGCAAGATGGGTTTTGGCGGAAAGATGTGTATAGATGGAACCTATAAATATGAAGAAGAATTGGATGAAAATTATGGCCGTGCGATAAACAACGGGCGCGGATTAAAACACATCCCGCAATTAATTAAAGAAACGATTCAACAAAATTTTCCGGAGGTGAATGGGGTAAACATTTCTTTATTGAAAGATGAAATGCCGTGTGCAATAGTTTCTGTTCAAAAGAACAGGAAAAATCATGTAAGGGAACTTCATGAAGCGATTTGTAAAATGGATGAAATTGCAGCGGTTAAAATGATATTGTATGTTGAGCACACGGTAAATGCAAATGACCTTACTACTTCGCTATGGCGCTTTTGTAATAACCTAGATCCCCGTCGCGATCATTTTATTATAAAGAAAAAATCAATTGCTGATGATAAAAAATATACTGCCTGCATAGGATTCGATGGTACTAATAAAACCGAGGAGTTTGATGATTTTTATCGCGATTGGCCAAACATAATTGTAGCAGATGATGAAACAATAACCTCTATTGATGCAAAGTGGAGCAGCCTTGGCCTCGGAGAATTTATTCCTTCTCCTTCTTTAAAATTTAAAGATCAAATGTATGGTGAAGAAGCGGTGGCTTCCCCAAACACCTCCTCCATTGAAGCCTCCA
>JALYYM010000712.1 GCA_030946565.1 Bacteroidota bacterium
GAGCCCATTAAAGCCATAAATTCAATACCGCAACAGCTTGTCGCAAAAGGCAAAGGCCATATAGAATTTTTTCTTGCGAGGCCGACTACATCGCTAAGTTTGGAGGCAAAAAAACCTTCCCCGGTAAAGCCTTCAGGGCCTTCAACCACTCCAATCGGTGTTTCAATTGGCTTATCTGTTATATTATATTGTACCGGACGAGGCATGTTATTTAATTGATAATTTTATAATTAGCTACCTGCTAATTTTGACCCTTAATCTTTATCTAAATAAACAATCAACTTCATTGAAAGTTGTATTTCTTTATCACATTCGCTAACCGGTATGTTAGGCCATTCTTACAATTCATTCGCACATTATCACATTGGCTAATCATCACATGGTTACTCTTCCCAATTCAACGCGCCTTTCTTTATAATATAAAAAAAGCCGGCAAGAAAAAATCCGACAAACATTAATACAGCCATGAATCCATGCCATCCAAGTTCCCTGAAATTGACAGCATACGGATAAAAGAAAATTACTTCCACATCAAATAAAACAAAAAGGATCGCTACAAGAAAATACTTAATTGCCATTGGCTGGCGTGCATTTCCGCGGGATTCGATTCCGCTTTCAAAATTTTGAAGTTTATCGGCGGTCTTTCTTTTAGGGCCTAAGGCATGTGTTCCAAAAATCATTAAAGCCAATAATCCAACTGCAAAAATCAATTGTATTCCTATGGGAAGATAGTTCACAGTGCTATTTACATTGGGTGTGGCCTGTAAAAAAAATAGTTCCATTAAAATGAAAATTATTATTTGCAAAAATACTAAAGCGATGGCAATAATCCATGCTTACTTGGCTGAAATCAATAGCTATTCTTCGTTGTCTTTTAAAATATCTCACGCATAAAAAACCCGGTTCGATAACCGGGTTTTTAAAATCAATTTATTCTTTATCCTTTGTTTTCGTTTTGCCGTCTTTCACCTTCACTTTGGTAGAATCTGTTTTTGTTTTCTCTTTCGTCACATTCCCTTCGTCATCTGTTTTTATTTTTTGCTTTATTCCACTCAACGCTTCCTGCGTTTTTAAAGCAGTAGCGTCTGTAGGATCAATAGCCAAAATTTTTGAATTATAATCCAGGGCTGCATCTTTATTCTTTTGAATATTATAGCTGTATGCCAACAGATACCTATAAGATGGTATGATATAATTTTTTACCGTTGATTTATCTGTTGCCGTATCATAAATATCAATCACTTTTTGATAATATGGCCTTGCCAAACCCTGCGCACCTGTAGTGTCAATTCCTTCTGCCGACCTTCCCCGCATATATGCACCAAACGGATCTTCAGGATATTTGGTCATATACAGGCCGAATATTGAATCCGCTTTTACATACTCACTACCCCTGTAATCATTGTAGCCTGCATAATACAAATCAACCTTGCCATAATCTGGCTTAAGTGTAAGAATTTTTGTGTACCAGGCGGCGCCTTGTGCATATTTTTTAGCATCTATAAGGCTTGCTGCTGTTGACTGTACATAATCCAGTTTATTTGCAGGAACTGTATCGAGCGCTATCGCCTTACCAATGTAAACTGAGGCAAGGGAATCATTCTTTACAGTCTCTAAAGAATCATTACCTCCCAATTTAAGAAGTACCCTGCCGTAAGTGGCATAGTCGTTAGGCCCGATTTTATCAGGATTTACTTTGGCAAAAAATTCTTCAAAATATTTTTTTGCGTTCAGTGAATCCCCCAGTTTATCATAAGAGTAAGCTTTCAAACCATATAAATTGGGAAAGGCTTTATTACCTCCTGCCGTTATACATTGATTCGACTTATCTATCGCCTGCTGGTATCTCTGTGATACAAATTCAAGTGACGCTTCAAAATAGCAATTCTTTGAATCGTTATCGGACACTGCAATATATTTAGTCAAATATTCCTTTGCCTTATTTACATCGCGTTTATAGTAATAATTGTACAACCAGTAGTCAACTGGCGCAAAGTTTGGATCCGCTGCTATTGCATCATTATAGTATTTCATATAGATGGCCTCTTGTCCATAACCTTGGGTTTCATAAATTCTACCAATCATAAAATCCGCCCTGGCATTTTTAGGATCGAGATTTAAAGCGTTTTGATACGCTGTCGTAGCGTTAGCACCATCAATTAGTTTTCTATAAGCATCCCCCAGTGCAATTTGAATTTCAGCATTCTTTTTATCCATATCTGCCGCTTCATTCAATTTATCAATGGCGTAGTGCGTATCCCCATTCCTGGCATCAATATTTGCCCGGCCTATTGGGAGAAGTATATCTTCACGATCCCTTTTTTTGGTTAGGCTTATTGCGGTTTCAAATTTGTTACGTGCCTCGTCTTTTCTTCCTTCCATCAGGTCTATTTCTCCCATACCTACCAGCATAAGTGGCGCATTAGGGTTGGCTTGTAAAGTTTTTTGGTACAGCGCTTTTGCGGCCAGGGAGTCTGGGTTATCCTGGTTTTGCAGATAAGTTTGTCCCAACCAATAAGCTGCATCCACATTGTTTGGATCGGCAGCAAGGAGCTTGCTGAAAATATCATTTGCGCTGGTATATCTCTCGTAGTTTAAAAACTTTTTTCCCTCATCTATACTTTGCGCAAGCAACACGTTAACCAACATGATGAACGAAGTTAAAAGACTAAATTTTTTCATTTTTTTCTAATTTTCTAGTTTTGATTAATAAATTAATTATTGTCAATTTAAAGTGGCTTCCCTTATACTGAAACTTATTTTTGTAGGCGCTAAATATGCACGCCTGAATATCAATTGACCTTTTTCGTACTCAAGAAAGTTCGCGAAGCCGGAACCAAGCCCATTATAATTTTCTTTAAGCACATAATACAAACCGCGTACCAACGGGTATCTTTTCCGCATAATATTAGCCTGGTAAGGTTTTATATACGACTTCTCAGGACACGTACATTGGATGGATGCTATTTTAACATTTTTTAAAAAACTTAATTGCGAGGTATCTTCTTTATTTCCAATCCAACTTACTCCAACCAATCCTATTACATGGTCATGCTTCGAAACATAATCAATAACGCCCTGGCTGTTTTGTTCAGCAAATACTTTCTTCGGGTCAAATGGTTTTCCTCCCAAAATGGAATCAATAGCGAAACGTACAATACTGGTTTCTTTCAACCCATCAAAAACGGCAAGTTGTTTGTCACCTGTTGATCCATCAAGTATTCCACGCAACTCGCTCATGGAGAAAAGTGAATCTGTCGCTTTATTATTCACAATTACCGCAATTGCATCGTATGCCACTTTGGACCATACGAGGTCGAACGACAAAGTATCTTTATAATATTTTTCTTCCTCCTCTGATAATGCTCTCGTGACAATAATCATGCGGGTGCTGTCTTTTAAAAGGTCCTTAAAACATTCAGCTTCAGGCTTATATTCCGCGATTATTTTTGTCTGTGGGTTAAGCGCTTCATACACCATTATTTCAGAATCAATCACCGGTTTAAAAGATTCGTCAACACTTATATGTATTGTTCCTTTTTCCGGCGTATCGAGGTCTGTCCGCTCATTGCCGCCATGGCACCCTGCAAAAGTAAAAGCTGTAAAAAAAACGATTACCGCAATTGCAAAAGAAACACCACTCGTATTTTTCTTATAATTCATCGGTCTATATAATAATCTTTTTTAATCGCTCTATAAATTCTCCAGGCTCCATATATAATCACTAAAACCGCAAATATTTTAGCGGGTGTGCTATCCGTGAAATTGTTATACAAATGAAATTCCCGGGAAAAAAATATGATGACCCCAATTCCTATATACATAAATCCCATACCAAAATCCAATATACTTTTCATTTGTATATATCGCTTTGTTTTTGGATCAGGCGTGTTTTCAAATTCTTCAAGGCTCATATTATTTAATTTATGATGTATGCGGCAAGATAAAATAAAATAGAGAATTACTTTTAAAAAAACAAATGCTACTTTCCCAACATGCTAATTTTATAAGCCGGAGGTAAATTTCACCGGCAGATAATAATACACTGATACATCCTTTCCGTGACTTTTTCCTGGCGTCCAAAGAGGCATCTTCATCAACACTCTTATTACTTCATTATCAAAAATGCCGCCACCAGATTGTGCCACCGAAAAACTTTCTATTTTACCTTCATAATTTATTACAAATTTTATTTTCACTGTTATCACTTTATCCTCATCAACATCTGCAGGAGCGTGAATATTATTTTTAAGAAACGCAAGCAACGCTTTAATTCCTCCCGGATATTGGGGCATTATGTCTGCATTTTCCACAGGAACAGATCTATTTATTTTAACCGGTTCAATCGCCGGCACTATTTCAGGATTTCCCCCTGCGGCAACCCTCCCACTTTCTCCACCTAAATTATTTGTAGCAAAAGGGAAGTCTAAAGTTCCCGTTAATTTATTAGAGGGCAATTCGATTTTTTTCGTTGCCACAGGCTTGTTAATATTTTTCTCATCCGTTATTACCGGCGGTGCATCTGCAGGCACAACCATTTTTTTCGCAGGTAAAACATTGCTTCTTTTTTGCGGAGATATTTTTAATATTTCTGTATACGTGTTAAGTTTCAAACCATCAACTTTAATTATCCTGCTCTCTTTTTCTATAGAAGGTTTGAAGGCTGATGCAAATAAAAAGGCCGTTAGCACAAACGTCACAATGGAAATAAATACGGCTGCTGTCAGCCGCTTATTATAATTTTTTCGAAGTGGATATGCGCCGTAATCCTTATTTCTATTTTCAAAAATTATATCAAGCAGGTTACTTTGTAAAATGGCGTAAGGTTTCATAACTATTTATTTTATTGAAATGGAATACATTTCATTGTGAAAAATTTTTAGGAAACCGGCGCCGTTTATTGTAAGATGCACACAGTATTTTTATTCCATAATTCATTTCAAAATAGACTCCTGGCTTGAATATTTAGCGCAGCCACGTTTATAAAATCGAAATCATATTTTTGCCGCTAACGAAGGAATTCAGAACAATAATTATGAAGCCATCAATACCGCAAGGCACGAGAGATTTTGAAGCAGCTACACTGCGTAAAAGAAAATATATTCTTGATACCATAAAAAATATTTTCGAGCTATATGGTTTTGAGCCATTGGAAACGCCTGCCATGGAAAACCTTGATACGCTAATGGGGAAATATGGTGATGAAGGCGATAAGCTTATTTTTAAAATATTAAATAATGGGCTTGACAATCCTGCAAAAAAGGAGGAAGCACAAAAAAGTTTTGAAAATATTTTAGCAGGGAAGAACGAAAAAAATATTACGCAACGGGCTTTACGATATGATCTTACGATTCCCTTTGCCAGGTACGTAGCGATGAATTTCGGCAAACTAACGATGCCGTATAAACGCTACCAGATGCAAAGTGTGTGGCGGGCGGACAGGCCGCAGAAAGGCAGGTATAGAGAGTTTTTTCAGTGCGATGCGGACGTAGTTGGAACTAATTCTTTATTAAGCGATGTAGAACTGGCGGATATATACATAGTTGTGTTTAAAAATTTGAGTATTGAAGTAGATATTAAAATCAATAGCCGGAAAATTTTAGCTGCTCTTGCAGAAGTGTGTGGTATAAGTAATATTTCTA
>JALYYM010000496.1 GCA_030946565.1 Bacteroidota bacterium
ATATTACCGGTTCGAAATGGTGGCGCCTATGTAAAAGAATGCGTGAATAGTATCCTTTTACAAACCCATCCCGATTTTAATTTAGTTGTGCTTGATAATGCAAGCTCTGATGGAACTTTAGAATGGGTGCATTCTTTGAAAGAAAAAAGAATAATAATTCACGAGTCGGATAAATCTTTATCAATAGAAGAAAACTGGAGTAGGATAAAGTCAGTTCCTAAAAATGAATACATCACTTTAATAGGGCATGATGATTTACTTAATGCGGATTATCTTGAAGTGATGGACAAGCTTATCGGTAAACATCCTGAAGCAAGCCTTTACCAGTCGCATTTTAATTACATAAATGACACGGGATCGGTATTGAATATTTGTAAGCCAATGGATGAGATACAATATGCTGACGAGTTTCTTGCTTGCTTTATGTGTGATACTATCAACAGTACCGGCACCGGTTACATGATGCGTTCAAAAGATTATGATGCCGTGGGTGGTATGGATTGCTCTTTTGACAACTTAATCTTTGCGGACTATGCTTTATGGATTGATCTAATGCTAAAAGGTTATAAAGCCACCTCACCTGAAATTACTTTTCAGTATCGTATTCATAATAGTTTATCAAAAACTACCGGCGGCCAGCAATATCAGCAAGCTTTTGAAAATTTTTTACAATTCGTAATTGACCGCGCAAAAGCTAATGATAAAATCAAAATGATCACTGAGAGATATGGCAAAACAATGTTGCTATATTATTGCGAGAGCCTTTCGCACAGGTTGCTCAAAACACCGCGAAATCAGAGGGAGATTATAGTAAGCGAGTTCATCGAAAAATGTAATAAATATGCCGCATTAATAATTCCTGGCCAGGATTTCAATCCATTAAAAAAAATTAAGATTAACGTAGCAAGAATATTGGACAATACAGCGGCAGGGAGAAATATATTTTTACTTTTTAAGAAAATATTTCCTTAATTCCATAATGCTTCCGTGTCAGCAGCAATTAACAATGAAATGAAAGCAAATTTAGCAAGCCAATAAACAATAATTTTTGTTGTTAATTTTGTATATTCATAAACATACCAAAGAACATTTAAAAAATTTGTATGAAAGTATTAGTAGATATTAGGGACGAGGCTAAGGTGCCTTTTATTATGGAGTTTTTGGGTAGCCAACCTTACATTAAAGCAAAACCGCTCTCCGATAAAAACGCGAAAATCATGCGGGATTTACGAGAAGCTATGAACGAAGTAAAATTGCACCAGGCGGGTAAAATAAAATTAAAAACTGCTGAACAATTACTAAGTGAGCTATAACATAATACGTACAAATAAGTTTGAGAAGGAAATAAAGCGACTGATAAAAAAATTTCCGTCACTGAAAAATGAATACGCAACCCTTATTATTAAGCTCAAAACAGACCCTGCATTTGGTACCCCTTTAGGAAATGATTGTTATAAAATACGTCTTTCAATTGCTTCTAAAAATAAAGGTAAAAGCGGAGGAGCCAGAATAATTACTTACCTAATAGTTGAAGACATTATCGTTTTCTTACTTACTATTTACGATAAATCAGAACAGGACAATATCTCCGACAAAGAACTGAAAGCAATGATTAAGGAATTAAAATAAAAAAACCTAAGAATACACTGTTAAGAAAAATTCTTTTTTAACTGTTTTCATACTTGCTTAATCCTTCGCAAACATCATCTTCTTCTTCTCCAGCTTGATTTCTCTTTCCATCATTTCTTCCACAAGCATTTGTAAAGAATACTTTGGTTTCCATCCGAGTAATTTTTCTGCTTTGCTTGCATCACCTATCAGCAGGTCAACTTCTGTGGGACGAAAATATTTTTCGTTGATGCCGACTACCTGTTGTCCTACCTTCAAGTGATAAAGCGGATTATTGCATTTGGTAACTATAGCTTTTTCATCTATGCCTTCGCCGGTAAATTCTAATTCTACACCGATACATTTAAAAGACATTTTTACAAAATCCCTTACAGAGGTAGTGATTCCGGTAGCCAGCACAAAATCTTCCGGCTTTTCATATTGCATCATTTGCCACATGCCTTCTACATAATCTTTTGCATGTCCCCAATCTCTTTTTGCATCAAGGTTTCCAAGAAGCAAAACACTATCAGAACCTAAGGCCATCTGGGCAACACTAATCGTTATTTTTCTCGTCACAAAATTTTCTCCTCTTACAGGGCTTTCGTGATTAAATAAAATTCCGTTTATGGCAAACATGTTATATGCTTCGCGATAGTTTATCGTGATCCAGTAACCATATAATTTTGCGACACCATACGGTGATCTTGGGTAAAAAGGAGTTGTTTCTTTCTGCGGTATCTCCTGCACCAGCCCAAACATTTCAGAGGTAGATGCCTGGTAAAATTTTGTTTTCTTTTCAAGCCCTAAAATTCTTATCGCTTCAAGGATTCTCAATACGCCAACACCATCGGAATTAGCAGTGTATTCAGGTGTTTCAAAGCTTACCTGCACATGGCTTTGAGCAGCAAGATTATAAATTTCGTCAGGCTTTATCTTTTGAATTATATGCAAGAGATTGGAAGCGTCGTTGAGGTCGCCATAGTGCAGGTGAAACCTGTTGGCAATTGATTCGTCAAAAAACAAATGATCAATCCTGTCGCTGTTAATAGAGGAACTTCTGCGCTTAATGCCATGAACATTATAGCCCTTGTTCAATAATAATTCTGCAAGATAAGAACCGTCCTGTCCTGTAATTCCCGTGATTAGTGCTGTCTTCATTAAAATAAAAATTAAAAAAAATTAACGCAAATTCATTGATAAAGTTGCGTGGTAAAAATAGTAATTAAAAAATATTTGATGTGATAAAGTATAGGCCTGCAAAAATTGATTATTTTGTTTTTAAAAAATTTTTTAATTAAATAAAAAAATTTTTATTGAATAATACGTCGCTATAATGTTTACAAAAAGCTTTGCCGCTAAAATGTTTCTCAGCGTACAGCCTGCTTTTTTCACCTGTCGCTTTTAATAATTTTTCGTTGCCTGCAAGTTCGGTTAATACGGATATTGCTTCATCAATTATGTTATTCTCTTTAGGATCATTTTCCAGTAAAAAACCATTTTCGCCATTAATTATATAATCTGGGATGCCACCTACCGCAGTTGAAACAACTACTTTCCCATAGGCCATCATTTCCATTACGACCATTGGCAACCCTTCGTAAGCGGATGTAAGCAATAACACATCAGCTTTTTTGTAAATGTCTTTCATTTTACTTTTATTATGTATGTTTCCATAAAAAGTACAAAAAGGATAATCTCCAATGTTGAATATCTTTTCGACATCACCAACGAATGAAAAATGAATATTCAGTTTCATTGCGTGTATTTTTTTTGCAACTGCGGCAATGAGATGCACTCTTTTTTGCGGGGCGCCCCTCCCAATAAAAACTACGGATAAGGTGTCATTTATTTTTTGAGACTTTGCAGGAATACTCACCTTGTTATCAATAAAATGCAAACGCGTGTAGTATTCCTGGGGGAGATCATTTTTTTCATACAACTCCATCGCATCTCTTTTGAGCTTTGCCGTGCTGAAAATTCTTACATCAATATCTTTAATAAATGCCTGGGAATAATTGAACCAGGTATCGAGATGGCAGATATCAGCACGGGTTGCAGTTTTTTTTATATGAGGCAATACTTTATAGAAGAAAAGGCTTTCACCGCCTATTACCACTGGGTTTTCCACTGTATTGATCCAGGAAGAAACTATTCCCCTAAAAAAAAAATTTACAAAATGCCAGAGCTTGTGGTCAACATACCGGTGAATATCTATGGTTCGCACTCCTTCAATATTAAATAGATAAAGAAATTCATTGTTCTTCGGTTTCTTTGAAAAAATAACTAACGGGGATTTTGCGGCAAAGCAGGCACACAGGTCAGCATTCACCTGTATAGCGCCACCTATATCAGCAGATGGGGAAAAGATGAAAATTTGATGGTGTGTTTTTAAAGAAAAAAAAGGCGACATGATTTTCCCCAGCAACACAAAAGGATACATGAGCGTCGCCTCAAGTTTTCGTTTCAGTATGGCCGCTTTGTAAGTCACCTGGAATGATAATATTTTTTTAATAAAGAAGGCAGGTAATTTTTATCAAACTGAAGATTTAATTTATTTGTTACAGGCTTTATTTCTGACACGTCAATTCTATAGTCAGTTCCTCTTTCTATCTCATTACAAATCGCCCTTTTATTAAGATGCCGTTCAATACATGCGATAATATAAGGAACGGGATAATTTTCAGGATTGGCAATATTAATAGTGGTGTTCAATTGCTTCTCTTCGCTCAAAAAATAATTAACTATGGCATACATATCGTCTATGCCAATTATATTTCTGCCGGCATTTTTCCACACCGTTAACGGATTTCCTTTGAGTATATTGAAAATAAAATAATTAAGGAGCGTATAGGGATTGTTGGAAATACCGGCAACATTTGATACCCGGAAGATGTAATATGCTCCAACATTTTTCTTAACAAATTCTTCGATACGTTTTTTATGAATAATATATGGATATGAAGCAAGGTCGCTATCCTGTATGCTACAGGTGCTGAAATAAACAATATTATTTTCCGGGTGATCTCTTACAGTTTGTTCTAATAAATTAAATTCTCTCAGAAACTTTTCCTCATCTGTGTCTTTTGAATTGGAAACTCCTGAAGCAAAAATGATCGTGTTTTTATCATCTTTATAATTGATGAACCTGTTAGCGATCATTCCGTTCCCAATAACCATAAATTTTTATTTTTTAAATGAAACCATGATGAGTTTCGCTTGAATTTTATTATTCACATTGAAGCAATAACCAGGAAATTTT
>JALYYM010000065.1 GCA_030946565.1 Bacteroidota bacterium
TACAAGGCGTTGACGGGCTATCGTTATTTGCTCAGCCTTTTATTCCATTAAAAGGTGTTTTAATTGACCGGTGTTATGGATCAATCTATTATACCAACGCACTTCTTACCGGCTGGCAAATAACCCGGTCGGTTCTTAATAGTATGAATGGTGCGTATGGGAATGGCGCAGTGTTTACCAATTTGCTTTTAGAAAATTGTTATGTATCTAATATTAATTTAAATGCAACTTCCTCATCAAGCACAGGAGTTTTTAATAATAATATTTTTGGAGGAGGTACTACGAATTTCAATAATGGGGGCTATTCATTTTCCAATAATATTTTTCTCAACACATCGGCGCCCGCCAGCATAAGCAATTCTCTTTTTGATCATAATATTGGCACTAATAATTGGCTCCCTTCAGCCAATGGTAACCAGACCAACGTAAATCTTTCAACGGTATTTGTTGGCTACCCAACGCAGGGAACATTTAGTAATGATAACAGGTGGATGCTTGCAACGGGAAGCCCCGCAATTGGCGCCGGAAACGGAGGTATAGATGCGGGCATGTTTGGAGGTACGAATGCTTATCGCTTAAGCGGCATTCCTGCTATTCCTTCTTTTTATCAGCTTACTGCTCCCACCAATGCACCTACTTCCAGCCCTTACACAATAACCTTCAGTGTAAAAAGTAACAATTAAAGAAGAAATTATAATACCAATTTCAATTCAACTTTTATGAAACAAACTATAAGAGGTATTGTAGTTTTCATGGCCTTCCTGTTTTGGGTAAACGCCATTCAATCGCAGCCAAATATTATCCATGCTGAATATTATATTGATACCGATCCGGGGTATGGAAACGCAACAATAATAAATATTACTCCCAGCCCAAATTTATCAAACATAGGTGTTGATATAAATACGAGCATTTTAAATACGGGTGTTCATTTATTTGGCATACGGGCTAAAGATGCAAAAGGCGCGTGGAGCTTAGATAATAAATTGCTCTTTGTGAAGATGGCCATACCCGCCTCAATACCCGATATTATACAGGCAGAATATTATATTGATAGCGATCCCGGTTATGGAAATGCCAACATGATAAATATTACTCCGGGAACGAATCTATCTAACATCACCACCGCTGTTAATCTTACAACGCTAAGCACCGGAGTGCATCTGTTTGGCATTCGCGCCAAAGACGCAAACGGGGCCTGGAGCCTCGATAATAAATGGCTGTTTGTGAAGTCCGCACTTCCGGCAAAAATTCCCAATATTACACAGGTTGAATATTATATTGATAAAGACCCGGGATATAATAATGCCAGCCCGCTGAGCATAACCCCCGGCACTGATCTGCCCAATCTGATTGCAGCTATTGATCTAAGCACATTAAGCACAGGTGTTCATTTATTTGGAGTGCGGGCTAAGGATGAAAATGGCGCCTGGAGCCTTGATAATAAATGGTTGTTTGTAAAAAATGCAATACCAGCAGCGACACCAAATATTGTTCGGGTTGAATATTATGTGGATACCGATCCGGGCTATGGCAATGCCTTACAAGTGGCTATTACGCCGTCAACAAATCTTGCCGGTATCATGCAAAATGTAGCGATAGGCACCTTGCAAAACGGAGCGCATTTTATTGGTATTCGCGCTCTTGATGCTAATGGCGCCTGGAGCCTTGATAATAAACTGCCATTTAGCATTGTGAACGGGCCCCTGCCAATAACTATTTCAAACTTCTATGGCCATTTTATTAATAATGCAAATGAACTGAAAGCAGTGATTGCACAAGCGATCAATGTAAAAGAGATCCAGGTAGAAAGAAGTGGAGACGGCAATAATTTCAGGTATGTTGGGCTAATGGCTGCTGGCCAGGTTAGCGCAGGCACTTATACATTCGATGATTTGCATCCTCTTTCCGGCAATAATTTTTACCGGCTGCGAATAGTTGATAATGATGGAACGATCACGTACTCCATCATTATATTATTAACCAACACTTCAGGTTTTGTGATACAGGCGTATCCCAATCCGGTAACAGATAATCTTATCGTTCATTTTCAAAATGCACAAAAAGGTATGTATGATGTAAGCGTTACCGATGCTGCAGGCAAACTGCTCTTTAAAAATAAAATAAGTGTTACTCAGCAAGGCCAGTCGGGTGAAATGAATATTTCATTTAGAAATTATTCCGCAGGAGTTTATTATTTACGGGTAAGTGATGCGATGAATAAAATAAATAGTGTAGAAAAAATTATAAGGAAGTGAAAAGATTAACCCTTTTTTATTCGAAATAATCACTTTGAAATAAAGAAATACAAACTGAAACCCTCTGTTTAATTAACAAAAAAGATTTATTTTGTAACAGAAATTTTTCAGTATCTCCAACCTTGCAGGAGGCAATCCAGTTTCCATAAATTTTATTTGAAGAATGATATAACTTTTAATTAGGCGTGATTAATTTTTGATTAATATAAATTTTATTTTATGAACGCGACATTTCCAAACAGTCATCAGCGGCAAAAAATTGGTGTAATATTTTTATTGACTTTTGCACCTTTACTTATGCCTCTTTCTTATGCCCAGCTAATTAAAAATCCTAAGTTACAGCGAAGTGCACAAGTGCTTTTGGGAGTTCTTGCAGGTTCTAAGAAAATGCAAAATCAAAAACAAGTGAGTGGTCCTGCCGCAAACGATACAGCGGCAGTATTAGATTTCAACAATAAACCTGCGGGTGAATTTGCTACGGCTAATATTCAGGATATAAGCGGAACCTGGGAAGGAGAAGAAAGCAACGGAGGCCTCATTATGTATTACAGCCTTTGTCTCACAAAACTCAGCAACAACAGCTATTCTGGCTTTGATTATTGCATTTGGAAAAAAACTATCGACCGTAAGCCTATAGCCGAAAATGCGCCCAATGCTAAAAAAAGTTTTATTGGCAACTTTGAAAATGGAATATTAAACTTTACAGAAATAGAACAATTAGAAAACAGCAAATGGGGCCTTATTACAGAAAAATTAAAACTTGTTGACGATAATGGCTCGCCTGCAATAATAAATGATAAAGAAAACGAACCTCAAAGAAAATTTTATTTAAAACGTACAGCCAAACTTTTCCGCAGGAGTATTTGAAATATGTAATTAATACAAGTTCTATTCAAATAGAAAATCCCATTTTCAAAAATTCAAAAAATGAATCAATCCTTAAGTTTAGCGATCATGGACAACTATCATTATCAGTTAAAAATAATTCTGATGTTGACCTAACTAACGTAAAGGGCCAGGTGACGACGACGGAAAAGGAAAATGGAATTATAGATTATGATAAATTATACGGCAATTTTAATCTTGGAAAAGGAAGCGAATTAAATTTGCCGTTAAATATCAATACTGACTTTTCTGTTCCGCAAAAAGACGTACACTTCACGATTACTTTTACTTATTCTGGAATTACGCTTGCTGAAAAAACGCTGGATATTCCGACCGAGTCTTTTTATAAAACTACGAACGTCGCAGTGCCCGAATACACTTCCTCAAGATTGAAAGCTGTCGCAGGTTATTATGGGTTTTCCAATACGCCATTCGCTGATGTATCTAAACAATTAGATCCCCTGGCGGCATCCGGCGATAAGATGGCAGCGATGTGGAGAGCGGCATTTCTTTCAATGGGTTATGGTGAATATAAAATTGATGAAGATGAAGCCTATACTATTGGCAAAGCTGCATTTCCCACGGTAGAAAGCAAAGCAAGAAATGGCGATGCAGAAGCTTTGTATCTTATGTTTTATGCATGCCAGATGGGGCTGGAAGGCGATGCGGGGAAAACTTTTGGTAACGACTTTTTAAAAAAATCTGCTGTAGCTGGTTTTCTTCCGGCACGTTATGATTATGCGTTGGTGGCAGCGCAGCAAAAAGATTACAGCACAGCGTTGAATGAGTTGCTTCAATTATATGATAATGGAGTCAAAAAAGCTGCATCTATACTTTCTATCATGTATGAAAAAGGAGAGGGGGCAAATGAGGATGCAAATACGGCAATGGGATGGTGCAAAAAAGGAACGGTGTTTGGCGACCCGGAAGCTATGCTTTCTATGGCTAATTTATATGTAAAAGGTTTTGAGAACGCGCCGCCAGACCCCGCTAAGGCAATGGTTCTTGCGACGGAAGCAGCCAATAAAGGTTGCGTTGCCGCTATGGTTTTTATCGGAGAAAAATATGCAAATGGCAAAGAAGGAATCGCTGTGAATATTCCAGTCGCAATTAAGTGGTTAAAACAAGGTGCTGAAAAAGGAAACAGGCAGGCAATGGTTGAGCTTGGCCTGCTCTATACCAGCGATGTGGCCGGTATGGTAAAGGATGAAAACACCGGTATTTTCTGGATAAAAAAGGCCGCGATTGCAGGTTCTCCTACAGCTATGAAAGTCTTGTTCAGAGCTTATAGCAGTGGCAACGGCATCGAAAAAAATCAGGTCATAGCCCGGTATTGGTACAACCAACTTGCATTAATCGGTAATGCGCAACAAGATAATACTGCTATGGTAGCCACTGCGCAGAGTTTTTCTGATTTTTGGAACTATGCTGACTTTAGCCCGAGTTATGTACTTGTTGACCATTATGGAGATGAAGTAGGCGACAGTGGTGATGGGCTTTTTAATGGCCTGGTATCAGGTATGTTCGGGGCTATGCGTGGCTATTATGGAAATCAACAGCAACTAATCGACGGCCTTGAGTATATCTGCAAACGGGATGGAAGTAAAGTATATGGCGGTACGGTATCATCCTATTTTGCCTCAAACCTATATTTAAAAGCTGGGCAAACGGTTGGTATAAACGCTTATGGCACTGTTTCAACGGGCATGATGTCGGGTATGGCGACAGCCGATGGCCTTGGTAATAGCTGGCAGGAATATGCTATTGTAAAAGGTATTCCATGCAGTGCTGTTATTGCGGCCGTAAAGGGAAGTGATTGGAAGTTTATTGGCCAAAGAGCCTCTTATACCGCACCCAAAGAAGGCCCGCTTGGATTAGCTATTAATGCCATTGATTACCGAAATTACAAAGGGTATTTTGATGTAGTGGTGAGGGTGCCGGATAATTAAATTGTAAAAAAATTTTATGGAAAATACAAGAGTGAACAAGATGATTGTTGTCAAATTGATAGGAATTATTTTTCTTACAAATCTTTCATTTCAAAAAGTAGATGGCCAAAGTTGGTTAAAAAAAATAAAGGATGCTGCTAATAAAGAAATGAATAAAGTAACATCGCCAAAGGCAACACAAGGTGTGCCCTCAGCAAATAATCATGCGAACGCGAGAGATAGCATCATGGGTACAAAGACTTATAATAACTCAAATAATGTAAATGTTGTTAAGTCTGTACCGGGCGAAGAATTGCCCAAAGAAATTCACATTATACCCAATTCAGATAGTTTTAATTTTAATTACGAATCGCCAATATTATTCAACGATAAATTATTGGGAAATAAAGGAAATCAATTTTCAGAATTCAATGGCAATAGCTTTAAAAATATTTATATACCCGATTCTTTGTATGGCATACCTGACAGAAACTTTTCGGAAGGGCTTGATTTAAAGCCAGTGATCTATAAAAATGAAATTTATATTCCCACATTAACGCATAGAATTCTCAAGTATAATGGCACAACTTTGACACCGGTAGTT
>JALYYM010000760.1 GCA_030946565.1 Bacteroidota bacterium
GCTTCCATTATTTTTTAATCAAATTTACTTTTTTATTTCATGAATTAATATCGATCAGTGACACAATTTATTTTTCATTAGGTCAAATTATTTTGCAGTCAGCAACTACATAAAATGAATTGGCTCATAGAAACTTTCTTACCGAAGCAATGGAAATCACTAAACCTAAAAGACATAGACAGGAGAAGAAACGTATATGGGAAAATGAACTCTTATACTTTTCGAAATCTAACTTTCGAAGACAATTATTTTTTTGAACTATTAATTATATTTAGAATACTGAATATCGAATTATGGAAATAATTATGATACATCCGAAATCAAAAGAAGACTTGAATCTTTTCAAAGAATTAGCAACAAGGCTTAAAGCGCCTTTTGAAACAAAGGAAAAGAATTTAGAAAGAACAGAAGCTATTAAAGCTTACGGTAAAAAATTTGTGGAAAAGATTGAAGTGTCCGAAAAAAATTTTGATGAAGGAAACTATAAATTCATCAAACCTGCAGACTTGTGGAAATAGCCTTCGATGAAATTGCACAGGCGGATATTCAATACTGGAAAAAGTCCGGAAACTTAGCTATTCAAAAAAATTCAAAAGCTTTTATTAGCTATCAAGGAAACTCCTTACTCAGAAGCTGGAAAACCAGTGGCTCTGAAATATAGCTTGCTGGTAAATGGTCAAGGCGTATTAATGCCGAACACAGAATGTTATATTCTATTTCAGAAAATATCATCCGGATTCACGCTCTTAGAGGGCATTATGATTACAAAACAATTCTATTGAGGTATTGGGTCTTAATAGAATATTTTAAGTCTTATTTTCTTTCAATAAATCCTTCAATTTCATTATCTTCACGCCCTCATTATAATTTCATTTGAAGAAATTAACTGCGATATTGCTTGTGACTATTTTTGCCTTCAACATGTTTGGGTACAGGTTTGCAGTTGATTACATGCAACACAAAGCAGACGTACAGCTCGTAGCGCAGATTGATAATAATAATTATGACGAGTCACAACTCATAGAGATCAAGCTTTCGGTGCATCTCCCATATCAAACCAGTTGGTCATCTTATGAAAGATATGACGGCGAAATAGAAATAAATGGTAAGCTATATAAATATGTAGAGCGTAAATTATCTGACGATACACTTTATCTTAAATGTTTACCAAACACTCAAAAGACAAATCTCGAGACCGCTAAAAATGACTTTTTTAAGAACACCAACGATCTCTCTCAAAACAATTCAAAGAAATCAAACAATTCAAAGACGGTTGTTTTAAAAAAGACAGCCAGTGATTATGATGACTATAATAACCGCTATCAATTTTTTGCTGGTGCAAGTGCACAGCAAGCTTTCGCGGCTTATGTTCATTTGAATCTCCTTTCTTCTCCGCATGTTTCTCCGGCACAACCACCAGATTTTTGTGTAGGATAAATTTCCTACACTTTCATTAAAAATTGATTGGTGCCAGGTCGGACTTCGTCGGGCATCTTCAATCAACAGCATTTTTATTCTTGAACCATTTATTGTCTCCGGTTTTTATGAGCAGATTGCTTCCAGCTTTTGTATTGGCTTACTGAAGTATATAGCCGGATCTTTTTTGGGATAAAGACGATTCAAAGTTCAAATTTTATCGCTTAATTTTTTTCAATGTTGAAGTTTACACCCGGACAAAAAATTTATTATACTTTACGCGTTGCTTGTGCAATGTGTTTCATCGGCCATGGCGCTTTTGGAATTATTACCAAAGAAATCTGGACGAATTACTTTGGCGTGTTCGGCATAGGCCGCGATCTGTCTTTTCAGTTGATGCCTTTTGTAGGAATGATTGATATTCTTTTTGGCCTTGTAATATTATTTTATCCGATAAGGGCTGTCTTATTGTGGCTTGTTGCATGGGGCGCCATTACTGCATTGCTTCGTCCGCTATCCGGAGAGCCTTTTGCGGAATTTTTAGAGCGTGCAGGAAATTTTGGTGCACCATTGGCGCTCTTATTTCTATCCGGAAAGCCTGCAGCAAATATTAAAACACTTTTCAACCCAATTACGCAGGATATTATACTTGATGCAAAGAGATTGAAAACGCTTATTAATTTATTAAAAATGGTTGTATTTTTTTTATTTCTTGGGCATGGCTGGCTCAATCTAATTGAAAAAAATAGCCTGGTAAATCAATATGTTTCACTTGGTTTTGCTAACGGAGCCACCACAGCGCAGTTGATAGGCCTGTTTGAGATCATTGGCTCTTTTGCCATTTTAATTCGCCCTTTCAAATCACTCGTTCTTATTTTTTTTATTTGGAAAATAGCAAGTGAACTTTTCTATCCGCACTACGAAATATTTGAGTGGATAGAGCGGGGTGGCAGCTATGGCGCTTTG
>JALYYM010000083.1 GCA_030946565.1 Bacteroidota bacterium
TTATATCCAGGGCTTTGGGGTCATCAAGAGTACCGATTTTTACACCAAGTGCGGTAAACATGTTCCTTATTTCTTCATTATCATAAATGCGGTGCTCCATGGCTTTCTCCACATTCAAAATTTTACCACGTAAAGGAAGTATAGCCTGGTAGCTCCTGTCCCGGCCTTGCTTCGCGGTTCCACCTGCTGAATCACCCTCTACCAGAAATATTTCGCAATTAAATGGATCCTTATCGCTGCAATCGGCCAATTTACCCGGTAACCCACCACCGGTAAGTACACTTTTACGCTGCACCATTTCCCTTGCTTTTTTAGCTGCTGCTCTTGCCTGCGCTGCTAAAATTACTTTCTGAATGATGGTCTTTGCATCTTTTGGATTTTCTTCAAGGTAGGCAACCAAAACGCGGCTGAGAGTGGAATCCACTATACCCATCACTTCATTATTACCAAGCTTGGTCTTTGTTTGTCCTTCGAATTGTGGTTCAGGAACCTTTACCGAAATTACAGCACTTAATCCTTCACGAAAATCATCACCTTCAATTTCCACCTTTGCTTTTTCAAACAGCCCTTGCTTCTCTCCATAACTTTTAAAAACACGAGTAATGGAGCGCCTGAAACCGGACACATGAGTGCCGCCTTCAATAGTATTAATATTGTTTACATAACTGAACAAATGCTCCTGGTAACCCGTATTGTAAATCATCGCGACTTCTACCACCACATTATTTACTTCGTCGTGTCCATCGCAATAGATTACGGTAGGAAGCAATGGTTGCCTGCTGCCATTTTTATCAATAAGCTCCACAAACTCAACGATGCCGCCTTCGCTGTAAAATGTCTTTGTGTAAGTATTTCCATCATCATCCTTTTCGCGAAGATCATTAAGGACGATGGTAATTTTTTTATTTAAAAAAGACAATTCCCGTAGCCTTCCTTCCAGTATTTCCCTGTTATAAACTGATACAATAAAGATGGATGTATCAGGCCAAAACTGTATCTCAGTACCGCTTGTTGAACTGTCTCCTATTTCACGCACCTTATATTGAGGAATACCTTTAGCATATTCCTGCTCGAATATTTTGCCATCGCGATTTACCGTTACATGGAATTTTGTGCTTAATGCATTTACGCAACTTACACCCACACCGTGAAGGCCACCACTTACCTTATAAGTATTTTTATCAAACTTACCACCAGCATGCAATACGGTCATTACTACTTCTAATGCGCTTCGGTTCTCTTTCTTCATGATGCCCGTAGGAATACCCCGTCCGTCATCATTAACGGTAATGGAATTGTCTTCATTAATAGTGACCGAAATGTTTTTACAATAACCTGCAAGGGCTTCATCTATTGAATTATCAACTACCTCATATACAAGGTGGTGAAGGCCTTTATTACCTACATCCCCAATGTACATTGCGGGACGCTTTCTTACTGCTTCAAGGCCTTCGAGCACCTGGATACTATCTGCTCCATAAGAATCCATTTTTTGGGGAATAACTTCTGCTGTTTCTGTTGTCATATTAAGGAAATAAATCGTTGTTTAAAAGATCAGATTTATGATGGCGCAAAGGTACAAATAATAAGGTCAAAAAGGGCAGCTTGGGTTAGTTGATTATCGCATTAAATCAGTGTCAGTTTCCTTACTTTATTGAGCATTTTTTTGCGGGATTTAAGGAGTCAAAGGAAGAGATTTTGCCGCTGGCTATTTTCAAAACTTTAGAAGGATTCTGATGGAAATGAAGACGGTTCCAAAAATCTAAAATCTTTTAATCGTGTATATTGCAGGGCATTAAATTTTTAAAAGATGAAGTATTTGCCACTCAACCCTGAAATTTTTATCCAGAACAGGAAAAGGTTTACAGGTAAAATGGAAAAAAATTCAATCGCTATTTTTAATAGCAATGATGAACTGCCCATGAATGGCGATGCATTATTTCCTTTTAAACAAAATTCTGATCTTTTTTGGCTGACAGGTATAGAGCAGGAAGATTCCATGCTTATCTTATTTCCTGATAACCATGATGTGAAATACCGTGAAGTGCTGGTGCTGGTAAGGCCAAATGCACTGAAAGAAAAGTGGGACGGGCACAGGCTCACCGCCACCGAGGGAAAAGAAATTTCAGGAATCGAAACAATCATCTGGCTCGATGTGCATGATGCATTGCTTCAAACATGGATTCACCTGGCAGACATTATTTATCTCAACACAAATGAGAATGACCGAAAGGCAAACCTGGTAAAGGTGCGTGACTATCGCTATGCAGTTGAAATGCGTGAGCGGTATCCATTGCATAATTATAAGAGAAGCGCGAAAGTTTTGAAGGAACTCCGGGCAATTAAAACGCCGCTTGAAATAGAAGTAATGCAAAAGGCAGTTGATATTACTGACAATACTTTCAGGCGCTTGCTAAAGTTTATAAAGCCTGGAGTAATGGAATACGAGATAGATGCAGAAAT
>JALYYM010000094.1 GCA_030946565.1 Bacteroidota bacterium
GGAGGATTAGGCACGATGGGCTTTGCTCTACCTGCGGCTATTGGCGCAAAATATGGAGCGCCGGACAGAACGGTTGTTGCAATAATTGGTGACGGTGGCTTTCAAATGACCTTGCAGGAACTAGGTACGATCATGCAGGATGATATCAATTTAAAAATTATCATTCTTAACAATCAATTTCTTGGAATGGTAAGGCAATGGCAGGAATTATTTCACGAGCGGCGTTATTCATTTACCGATATCAAAAGCCCGGATTTTGTAGCCCTTGCAAAGGCTTATAATATTGATGGGAAAAGAGTTTCTGAAAGAGAAAAATTAAAAGATTCATTGAATGAAATGCTGCAACATAAAGGATCTTACTTACTCGAAGTAATGGTGGGGAAAGAAAACAATGTGTTTCCGATGGTGCCGCAGGGATGCAGTGTTAGCGAGATAAGATTATTTTAACGAGTACGGAAAAATTTATGAATGATAATAGAGATTGCTCTTTTATATATAAAGAAAAATAAAGAAAATTTATTTGAAAGGGCTTTTGAAAAAGCTCAGAAAATAATTTCAAAAATGAACGGATACATTTCGCATGAATTACTAAAATGTATGGAAGAAGAAAATAAATATGCGTTGCTCGTGCGATGGAATACAGTTGAAGATCATATAGAAGGTTTTAGAAAAAACGAAGAATATACGGATTGGAAAAATTTGCTTCATCATTTTTATAATCCCTTTCCCGTGGTAGAGCATTATCAGAAAATTTATTAAAAAATAATTTATGAAGGATGAATTCACATTAACCGTATACACTGAAAACCAAATTGGTTTGCTTAACCGTATTGCTATAATTTTTTCGCGTAGAAAAATAAATATACATAGCCTGAATACTTCTCCTTCTGAGGTGCCCGGTATTCATCGCTTTAATATTGTAATTGATGAAACGGAAGATGTTGTAAAAAAACTGGTGCGCCAGATTGAAAAGCAAGTTGACGTTTTAAAAGCATATTACAACACCAATGATGAAATCATCTGGCAGGAAATGGCTTTGTACAAAGTACCTACTGATGCCATCACTGAAAAGATAAAAGTAGAAAGATTGCTTCGTGAATTTGGTGCAAGAGCCGTGGCTATCCGTAAGGATTATACCGTATTTGAAACCACCGGCCATCGTGAAGAAACGGATAAACTTATTTCATTTCTTGAGCCTTATGGGTTAATTGAATTTGTAAGAAGCGCCCGAGTGGCTATCATAAAAGAAAGCAGTGGCTTTCATGCTAAGGTAAAAGAGTTTGAACAAAGAGATCCCGGCGAGGAGGTAATAGAAAATGAATACCTGAACAAGCAGTCGGAAGTTTTCAGTATGTAAATAAATTAGAAGCCACGCTGAGATTTTTATGAAAAAGAAAAATAAATGATCGTCGAAAAAGTAATACCGGTTTTAAGAATTTTCGATTATGCCAAGGCGTTAGAATTTTATAGAGATTGGCTGGGATTTAAAATAGAATGGGAACATACCTTTGAGGAAAATATGCCGGTGTATATGGAAGCCGTTAAAGATGGTATTACCTTTCATCTTAGCGAACATCATGGTGATGGCACACCCGGCACGCATGTTTTTATATGGTGCCAGGGCGTAAAAGAATATCATGAAGAGCTTATTAATAAAAATATAAATATAACAGGCCCGGATTAGAAAAAACTTTCTATGGAGCTTTATCTTTTACCGTGAATGACCCTTTTAATAATAAAATTTCTTTTAATCCAAAAATTGAAGAGCACACATAAACAGAACTAAATATTATAAAACAAAATTAAAAAAATGGCAAAATTAAATTTTGGTGGCACCGAAGAAAACGTAGTTACCCGTGAAGAATTTTCATTAGCGAAGGCGCAGGAAGTTCTTAAAGATGAAGTCGTAGCAGTAATAGGGTACGGCGTCCAGGGCCCGGGCCAGGCACTTAATCAAAAAGAAAATGGTATCAATGTAATCGTTGGCCAACGTAAAAATTCCAAGAGCTGGGACAAAGCCGTGCGTGATGGTTTTGTAGAAGGCAAAACTTTATTTGAGATAGAAGAAGCGCTGGAGAAAGGAACCATCATTTGTTATTTGCTTAGCGATGCTGCACAAATTGCTATGTGGCCAACTGTAAAAAAACATTTGACGCCAGGGAAGGCTTTATATTTTTCTCACGGCTTCGGTATTACCTATCTTGATCAAACTGGGATCGTTCCTCCAAAAGATGTTGATGTTTTTTTAGTAGCGCCAAAAGGTTCAGGTACTTCCTTGCGTCGGATGTTTTTGCAAGGGCGTGGATTGAATAGCAGTTATGCAATATTCCAGGATGCAACAGGTAAGGCCTTTGACAGAGTAGTTGCCTTAGGCATTGCAATCGGCTCAGGATATTTATTTGAAACAAATTTTAAGAAAGAAGTGTATAGCGATTTAACTGGTGAACGTGGAACTTTAATGGGCGCCATACAGGGAATATTTGCCGCACAATATGAAGTGCTGCGATCAAAAGGCCACTCACCATCAGAAGCTTTCAATGAAACAGTAGAAGAGCTTACGCAATCTCTTATGCCATTGGTTGCAGAAAA
>JALYYM010000097.1 GCA_030946565.1 Bacteroidota bacterium
ATTTCTGCAAAAGCCGACAGGCCATTAAATAGCAACCAGAAATTTTTTGAAATATCGTATCACCAAGGAGCTATTGAGTTTATAAAAATTGAAGATGAAACGTCGGTATTTATCATCGGGAACCACCGCAAACCTTTAGCAGATGAACCTAAAAAAAGGCGATTGCTGCAAAGCTTATGCCTGCGAAACGCATTGCTTACAACCGGCAATCCTATTAGCATTTTTATAAAAGGCTTGCTGCCGGATGATGAAATGATTAGTGAAGGTTTTTTTGGATTAGTGTTGCCCGTATTCAAAGTGGTAAGCATATTGCCCGACCCTTATATCAGCAACCAAGATCCGTTTATCAGCAACCAGGATCCATTTGTAGAAAATCCTAATGGAATTATTGGCCCTAATGAAGTGGAAAATTTCAATAAACAATGGCGCAATGAAGAAGACACTTTACCGGATCAATTTAGGTTTACAATTTTTTCTATAACTCACTGGAATGATGAAGGCATCAGCCTACAGTTTAGCATGAATCAATCATCAATGCCTCACAAAATAAATACTGATGAATTAGTGCGCATTTTAGCAGACAATAGTTCACCATGCGGGCCAGATGTAGATGAGAGTTATCATAATGAAGATATCCGAAAATTAGTGAGGTTCGATGCTGAAAATGTTAAAGCAGAGCCCGGCAAAAAAATTCTTTTACACAGATGACACTGACCAACAAATAGAATTTGAAAAAAACAGCAGCGGCAGTATCGTAAGGGTATCGCAAATTGCGTGGGAAGTAAAAAGGGAAATAAAAAAGTGAACTGACCAGTTCGAAACAAGTAAGACAATTTTTGAAAATTACTATTGCACAATTTTCCGGGTTAACTTTAAATAATGCGAATAAGCGTGGCCATCATATTAGTTTCACTGGGTACGGGCGTTATAAATTTTGTACAGGCACAACAGCAATTGTTTAAAAATTATACAGTAAACGATGGCCTCGTATCTAATACCATTAGAAAAGTATTCCAGGATTCAAAAGGTTTTATTTGGATAGCCACACTCGAAGGTCTTAGCAAATATGATGGATACGCTTTTACAAATTATACCACGGCCAATGGCCTTTCTCATAACATGGTGAACGATTTTTACGAATCGAAAGAGGGGAATTTATATGTGGCGCTTAACAATGGAAACATTGATATAGTAACGGATGATAAAATTTTTTCTAAAGCCGTCCCCACCAACGTTATAGTTAATCATTTTATGCGCATGCCGTGGCGACAGGTAATTGCAACTACAGATGTTCACGGGCTTCAAAATTTTACTGACGGAAACCTTATAAAACCTGCGCATGATCTTCCTCTTTCTACTTTCTACGATATTACGATATTAAACGATTCGTCCTTTGCTGTAACCGGCGAGAAATTAATATACCTGTTCAACAGCAATTACAAGTTGCTTTCAAAAATAATGGTAACAGATAATCCATTTTCAAAATTAAAAATTTACCGCGATTCAAAAAACAGGATATGGATAGCGTGTAACCGGGGACTCAAACTGGTGAAAGAATTGCTTACAAAAAATAATATAATTTCTTACGCCGCACTTCCAACAGCGTTTAATATAGCGCCGCTGCAGCAAGGAAATATCAACGACATATTTGAAGACGCAGACGGTACTATGTGGTTTGCAACATCTGCAGGAATTATAAAAATAAACAGGGACGGGTCGCAGCAAATCATCACCGTAAAAGATGGGCTTGGCTCAAACATTGTCAGTAGCATTTTTCAGGATGCAGAAAAAAATATTTGGTTTGGTACCGCTATCGGCCTTTCGAAATTAGTTACCAAATCGGGTATCCGTTTGTATCCTTTAGAAAACGGGGTATTATCAAGTGATAATTTATACCTGATGTATCCCTGCATGAAAAATAATTTTCTTGTAAGCACATCAGGGGGCGTTAAATTGTTTAATAAATTATCAGGAAATTTTTCTCCCGTGGGCGGCAGTAAAGACGAGACAGTTTACGGTGTTGTTCCAAATACATTGCCACCATTATTTATCGGTTCAAGTGAGATGCAAACATTCGATACAGCCAAACTGAGGTTTTATAAAACAACGAGGATGCAACATTATTCCGCAGGCAGGATCATCAGCGACAGAGAAGGGAATTTTTTTTTAGCGACATAAACCGGTTATTATTTTATTCAGCAAAAACACAACACAAGATCCTTGACGACCGTATCACTGCTATGCTCGTTGATAGAGCGGGCTATCTCTGGGCCGGCACCTGGCAAAGCGGCCTCTTGCGAATGCGCTATCGTTTTGTTGATGATAAATTTCAATTATTATCAACTGATCATTTTTTCCCTAAAAGCAACATCCGTTCTTTGTTTAAAGACTCGAAGGGAAATATATGGGCGGGCACACGTTATGATGGTGTTTACAGGTTAGCCAACAACGATAAAAACGATCGCTTTTCTATTTTAAATTTTAGCCAAAAGAATGGGCTTACCTCCAATTTTATAAAGGCGATAAGAGAGGATGCAAGTGGAAATTTTTGGCTTGCGTTTTACAATGGACTGGACAAGCTGATACCAGAGAAAGGTAGTTTCCAAATTTTTAATTTCAGCAAGGTTAATAATTACTTTGCAAGTATTGTTGGCATTGAAACAGGCGATGATAATACATTGTGGCTCGCAACAAGCGAAGGGATCGTAAAAATAAAAGATGGCGAATTAGAAAAAACACTTCCGCTGCCTGTGTATATTACAAAAGTGTTATCGCCCGATTCTATATATTCTTTTCATGCCCGTCCGGACCGGTATGGGCGGGCAAAAAACACAACTCTAACCTACCGGCACAATGAAATCCAGTTTGAATTTTCAGCGCCGGGTTATATAAATGAAAAGCAAATACTATACAGTTACCGTTTGTACGGAGATGCAGAAAAAGAATGGTCGAAGGCGGCTAACCAGCATGTGGTTTCGTATGCGGGCCTGCAGCCCGGAAAGTACCAATTTGAAGTGAGGACATTGGGCTGGAACGGCGCATGGGGACAAGCTACCGTATTTAATTTTACCATTGCGCCACCCTTCTGGAAGACATGGTGGTTCATTTCAATTATATCGTTATGTACACTTTTACTGCTCTATATTTTTATAAGATGGCGCATAAAAACTATAAGAATGATAGAAGCTGAAAAGCTGAAAGTGCAACAACTGGAATCTGATCATTACAAAAGTGAATTGGAAATGGAGCAGGTCATCAATTATTTTTCTTCTTCGTTGATTGATAAAAACACCGTGAACGATGTGTTGTGGGATGTTGCTAAAAACCTGATCGGCAAACTGGGTTTTGAAGATTGCATGATATACCTATGGAATGACGATAAAACAAAGATGATGCAAAGAGCGGGGCTGGGGCCTAAAGGTTCTGTAGAAGAAATTTCCAAACAGCCTTTCGATGTTGTACCCGGCCAGGGCGTTGTTGGTTATGTGATGGAAACGAAGGAAGCTGTATTAATTCCGGATACTTCAAAAGATGAGCGTTACAGGGCTGATGAATTAACGAGGCTGAGTGAGATTACCGTTCCGGTTATTTATAATAATGAACTTATCGGGGTAATAGATAGTGAACATCATGAAAAGAATTTTTTTACACGCCGGCATTTACAAATACTAAATACGATTGCAACACTTGTTGCGGATAAAATAAAATCTATTGAGGCAGCGCAGTTGTTGCAGCATGCACGTATAGAAGTATATAGTATAAATGAACAACTTTCCAAAGCCAGGCTGGAAGCGCTTCGCAGCCAGATGAACCCACATTTTATTTTTAATTGTATTAATAGTATTGATGCCCTTATTCAAAGCAATGATAAATATAACGCCACCGTGTACCTGAATAAATTTGCAAAACTTCTTCGCGGCATACTTGATAGTTCGAAACAAAACACTGTTAGCCTTGCCAATGATTTAGATACTTTGAAATTGTACATCGAGCTTGAGCAGTTCCGGCATGAAGATAAATTTACCGCGGAAATACAGGCAGATGATGACCTGCTGCATGATGATTATAAAGTGCCTCCGCTTATAGTACAGCCATTTGTTGAAAATGCAATTTTGCATGGCCTGCGGTACAGGAATGATCATGATGGAAGACTATGCATTTCGGTAAACAGGCTGGGAAATTATATACAATATCTTGTAGAAGATAATGGCGTAGGCAGAAACAATTTCAGTAACAGTATGCAAAAAAATAAGTTGTCTTACGGCATAGATATGAGCAATGAAAGAGTGAAGCTTTTTAACCGGGAAGAAAAAGCATCAGTGCAAATAACGGATTTATTTTCTAAAGGCAAAGCTTCCGGAACTAAAGTAGAAGTGTATTTAAAAATAGATGAATGTTAACAGCAATTATCATAGACGATGAAGCAAAAGGCCGAATAGCTTTGAAGCAAAAATTGCTTGACTATTGTGAAGAAATTCAATTGGCTGGAGAAGCAGAAAATGGACTGGAAGGTATAAAGCTTATTGAAAAAATACAACCGGATATTGTGTTCCTTGATATTGAGATGCCGCGAATGGATGGCTTTGAAATGTTGCACCGGTTACCGGAAAAAAACTTCCACATTATTTTTACAACAGCTTATGATCAATATGCTATTAAGGCTATCAAGTACGCGGCCTTTGATTATTTATTGAAACCCATAGACATTGAAGAATTGAAACTGTCTATTTCAAAAATTCATTCGCATCAACAAATTCATACAGGTAAAAAGCTTGAGTTGCTGGACCAAAACCTGCTTAAAAACAATTTCAATAAAATCGCAATTTCCACTTTAGAAGGTTTATTATTTTTTGATATCGGCGATATTATACACCTTGAAGCAAACAGCAATTACACTACCCTTTATTTCAACAACCGGCCAAAACTATTAGCCAGCAAGACTTTGAAAGATTTTGAAGAATTGTTACCGGCAGATATTTTCTTTCGCACACATCATTCGCACCTTATCAATTTGAATTACATCAAGCGTTACATAAGAGGTGATGGCGGACAAATAGAATTACAAAATGGAAATTATGTGGACGTATCCAGAAGAAAGAAAGAAGACTTTTTAAAAGCGATCGGACATGCCTGATCTATTTTAGATTTCGATAGCTTCTAAGTGGCCGCAAATATTTTATTCCCTTTGAAGTTTGGAATCTCGTAGGAACCTGTTGCCAGCCACCATTCCTATGGGAATACCGCGCAGGTATCCTAACCAAAAAACATTTGTAATATCTTTACACCATGTCACAAAAGCCGAAACCCATATTTCACAAGCGCATCTTTTGGGACGTTGATTTTGAAAAGATCAACTATGATGCTAAAGCAAATTTTGTTATTGAACGTGTTTTTGAACGCGGCGATGTGGATGACATACGCAACTGCCGCCGCTATTACGGCGATGAAAAAGTTACCGAAGCTTTATTGAATGCTAAATTTTTACCCGAAACCCGCATGTATCTTGCAAGTGCAGTAACCGGCAGACCCCTAAAAGATTTTAGATGCTACAAATTAAGACAGTTGAACCCCACACTTTTTCCGTATTAGAACAGCTTCTTCAAATGCCGGAGCTAGGGGATTTTTCATTAGTTGGCGGCACTGCTTTAGCGCTCTTATACGGTCACCGCATGTCTGTTGATCTCGATCTTTTTTCAAACAAACCTTTTGAGAATTCAAATATTATTGCTGCGCTTAAAAAAAAATTTAAAGACAAATTTGTTACTGAGGAAAAGCAGGCACGCTTCGGAATTTTTGGTTACGTTGAAGATGTAAAAATTGATCTTGTCCGGCACCCGCATCCGTTGATAAGGTCTTTGCTAACGATTGATGAAATCAGGATGTTTTCGACTGAAGATATTATCGC
>JALYYM010000111.1 GCA_030946565.1 Bacteroidota bacterium
TATCATAAGCCATAATATAGGGTATCGGAATATGCGCTACCGACGGAAGTAAATCGGCCATATAAATAATAGTTTTTCCTTTATAATTAATTTGTGGCAGCATCATGGATTCTGTGTGGCCACTAACAAAGCGTATTGTAAAGTCTTCTGCAAACTCAATTCCTTCCTGCGTTTCGATAAATTTTAATTTTCCACTTTCTTGTATAGGTAAAATATTTTCTTTTAAGAAACTTGCTTTCTCACGATCGTTTGGATTGGTTGCCCAATCCCAGTGCTTTTCATTGCTCCAATAGGTAGCGTTTTTAAATGAAGGTAAAAGTTTATCATCCGCCTTTTCTATAGAGCCTCCACAATGATCAAAATGCAAATGCGTTAAAAAAACGTCTGTAATTTCTTCTTTTGCAAAGCCATATTTTGCAAGCGATTTTTCAAGTGTATCATCGCCATTCAAATAATAATGGCCAAAAAACTTTTCATCCTGTTTATTTCCCATTCCATTATCAATAAGTATTAAGCGATTCCCTTCCTCAATCAGCAAGCAACGCATCGCCCAATTACAAAGATTTTTCTCATCAGGAGGATTTAGTTTTTGCCACATACTTTTTGGAACAACACCAAACATGGCGCCTCCGTCTAATTTAAAGTGCCCTGCATTTATTGTATATAATTTCATGCCTTAATGTAATTATCTTTTTTCTGCTTATGCAACGCAGAAATTAAACCGAGTAACCCGATCGTGAAAAAAATAATCAGTGACAACACTGAATTGCGCATATTGCCGGTATATTCTTCTATCATACCAAAAGCAGAGAGCCCGATAACGATTGCGACTTTTTCTGTGACATCATAAAAGCTAAAAAAGGAAGCGGTGTCTTTGGTCACAGGCATCAACTTCGAGTACGTGGAGCGGCTTAATGACTGTATGCCTCCCATCACCAACCCCACTGCAACAGCTAAAATGTAAAAATGAATTTCAGTCTGCATATAATAAGCCGCCACACAAATACACACCCAAAAAATTACAACGCCTATAAGTACCTGCAGATTTCCATACATCCCTGAAAGCTTTGACATAAGATACGCTCCTGCTATAGCCACCAATTGTATAAGAACCATTGTAATGATAAGGTTGGTGGAAGGCAGGTTTAAAATTTTAGTTCCGAAATTTGCCGCAGCAAGCATAACAGTTTGTACGCCCATATTGTAAAAGAAAAATGCGAAAAGAAATCTTTTCAAAACAGGCATTTTTATTAATTGCATCAAAACTTTTCTCAGTTCAATGAATCCACCAGTTATAAAATTTTTTCTATCATTATCAATTACAGCGGGTGTGCCTTTAGGTAAACGGTTAAAGGTGATTTGTGCAAAACCTATCCACCAGATGCCTACCAATAAAAACGTTAAGCGTACCGCCTCTCCTGCGCTATGCAAAAAAGGTATTTTATCCCAAAACAATACAAGGGCAAAACCCACCAACTGCATGATCACGCTTCCGATGTATCCGTATGTAAATCCCTTAGCACTTACATGGTCCCGGTCCTTTTCTTCTGCTATTTCTGGCAAATAAGAATTATAAAATACAAGGCTACCGTAAAAGCCAAAAGCTGCCACCATCATGCATATTATGCCCAAGGCAAAATATTCCGGCGTAAAAAAATACAGGCCACTGCAGGATAAGGCGCCTAACGTACAAAAGAATTGCATGAACCTTTTCTTATTCCCTTTATAATCTGCGATGGATGAAAGAATGGGAAGTGTAATCGCCACGAGCAAATAAGTAAATGCCAGGGCATAATTATATAAAGCTGTATTCACATAAGTTCTTCCGAAAAAATGAACCTTCCCGTTAAACGGTGAAGCGCCCGTCATTTCGGTATAATAAACCGGGAAGAAAGTAGTAGTGATTACCAGGTTATAAACGGAGTTGGCCCAATCATACATCGCCCAACCGTTGATTACTTTTTTGGAAGCAGTTTGCATGTTTATTAAAATGATTGCTGAAAGTAATAAACTTTTACTGGAAGAAAGTTTTCTTGAAATAGAAATTTTCAATGAGTGGAAGCAGCGATGGCTTAAAACCTCGCAGGTTTTGAAAACGTATGGGTTTAGTAAATCTGTTATTGAGAAAGATAGCCGGTGTATATCATCACCAATAATACGATACCCACAATAACCCGATAAATACCCCAAATCCTAAAGCCATACTTTTTAAGCATAGTTATAAAAAATTTAATAGCAAGAACCGCTACAACAAAAGCGACAAGATTACCAATTGCTAATTGCTGAACCTCCTGCGACGTAAAGCCGCCAGTTTCTTTAAAATATTTTAGCAACTTATACCCCGTGGCAGCAAGCATAGTAGGGACAGCTAAAAAAAATGAAAACTCTGCCGCAGCGCTCCTGGTAAGCCTTTGCTGCATACCACCTATAATTGATGCGGCACTTCTGCTTACGCCCGGTATCATGGCGATGCATTGCCACACGCCAATGATGAATCCTTTTTTATAAGAAACTTTTTCTTCTGAATCAATCACAGGCTTATTAAAAACATTATCTATAAAGAGTAAAACAATACCGCCTGCCAACATGGAAACAGAAACAGTAATGGCGCTTTCCAGCATTGCATCTATTTTTTTTGAAAATAAAAAACCAAGTACAATAGCTGGCAATACAGCGATAATAAGTTTTATATAAAATCTCCACTTACTAAAGTCAAAGAATTTTTTATAATATAAAACTACTACAGCGA
>JALYYM010000112.1 GCA_030946565.1 Bacteroidota bacterium
AAGAAAAGGTGCTGTTTTCTGTAAAAACCATCTGCTTTTGTCAAAAAAAGGCCTTTTTTACTTTTTTATTATTCCGCTGTTATTCTGAATCATTCCCTATCTTAGCTACCCGTTTACATAAAATAAATTCAATTTGTGAATATGGACATTAAACAAATACAGGAGCTCGTGAAACTTGTAAATAAAACCAATATAGGTGAACTTAAAATAGAAAAAGACGATTTTAAGATTACGATAAAACAAAAAGCAGATCCTGTACAAAATGTTATCTCGCAAGCGCAGCCGCAAACCTTGCAGAATTTCCTTCCACCTACTTTTAGCCCATCTGCGGCGCACGAAAGCGCAATGGATAAAGATATTCCTGCCAAACCTGATAATACCATCACTATAAAGAGCCCGATGATTGGTACTTTTTATCGCCAGGCAGGCCCTGAAAAGCCATTGTTTGTAAGCATCGGTGATGAGATAGAGCCAGGCCAGGTTGTCTGTATTATCGAAGCGATGAAGCTTTTCAATGAAATAGAGAGCGAGGTTTCCGGCAAGATTGTAAAAGTGTTGGTGGAAGATGCCTCACCGGTAGAGTTTGATCAACCCTTATTTTTGGTGGAACCTGCTTAAATAATTAATGCGCTAATTAGCTATTGTGCTAATTAACCGATTCACAACATTTATTATTATACCTGTTTATTAATCGTTGAAATCAAATACCAATATCGAATTAGCTATTAGACTACCATGAAGTCACATTGGCTAATCAGCACATTAAGAATATGTTTAAAAAAATACTAATTGCCAACAGGGGAGAAATCGCGCTACGCATTATACGCACCTGTAAAGAAATGGGTATTAAAACAGTTGCCGTTTATTCCACTGTTGATAAGGATAGCCTTCACGTAAAATTTGCAGATGAAGCTGTCTGCATCGGTAAGCCGGCAAGCGCCGATAGCTACCTCAATATGCCACACATAATGGCTGCTACCGAAATTACTAATGCAGATGCCATACACCCTGGCTACGGTTTCTTAGCTGAGAATGCAAAATTTGCCCAGATCTGTATAGACCATGGAATAAAATTTATCGGCCCTACTCCTGCAATGATCAATGGCATGGGCGATAAGATAACTGCGAAAGAAACAATGATAAAAGCCGGAGTGCCCGTAGTGCCAGGCGGTGAAGGGCTGTTGCAAAGTATTGAAGATGCAAAAGAACAGGCAAACAGAATTGGCTATCCCGTGATATTGAAAGCGACTGCCGGTGGCGGTGGTAAAGGAATGCGGGTAGTATGGGAAGAAAAAGAAATAGAAAGGTCATTTGATAATGCTAAGGCTGAGGCTGCCGCATCTTTTAAAAATGATGGCATCTACATGGAAAAGTTTGTGGAAGAACCACGCCATATTGAAATACAAATTGCAGGCGACCAGTTTGGCAATATATGCCACCTTAGCGAGCGTGATTGCTCTATTCAACGGCGGCATCAAAAGCTGGTGGAAGAGTCTCCGTCCCCATTCATGACGGAAGAACTGCGGGAAAAAATGGGAGACGCAGCTATTAAAGCGGCCGCAGCAATCAACTACGAAAGCGTAGGGACCGTTGAATTTCTTGTAGACAAGCATCGCAATTTTTATTTCATGGAAATGAATACGCGGATACAAGTGGAGCATTGCGTAACTGAAGAAGTTGTCAATTATGATCTTATTAAAGAACAAATAAAAATTGCTTTCGGAGAAAAAATATCAGGCCGGAATTATTATCCTCAAATGCATGCCATAGAATGCAGGATAAATGCAGAAGACCCTTATAATGATTTCCGCCCATCACCCGGCCGTATCACTGTGCTTCACCAGCCTGGCGGGCATGGTGTGCGTGTAGATAGCCATGTGTATGCAGGTTATGTAATTCCTCCTTATTATGATAGTATGATAGGGAAACTAATTGCCGTGGCACAAACACGTGATGAAGCAATAAACACCATGAGCAGGGCGCTCAGCGAGTATATAATCGAGGGCATTCATACCACTATTCCTTTTCACATTCAGCTAATGCAAAATGAGGATTTTAAAAAAGGAAACTTTACTACTAAGTTTTTAGAAGGATTTAAAATGAAGTAAAAGTTTTATTTGAATGTTACTGCGGACGGATTTTTTTGTAGCGTTCGTAATAGGCAACCAAGTATCCTCCAACCGTTTATATCTGATTGGCTGTATATTTTAGTTTAACGGTATTCCAAACCAGCTTACTTTTCGTTCATAGAACATTGACTTTCGTGCGCCCTTGCCTTTGCTGAAATAAACTTTTAGCCATTCTTGTTGCTCTGTCAAATGACTTGAAACATCGTCAATTGATTTTGTGAGTTGTAGTATCATATTATCGGTATTAGCATCGGGGTTTGAAATTTGTCCCAATTTAATTTTTGCCTCTTTTAGTTTGTTGCCGCCAACGTCAATCATACTTTGAATTTCAGGGTCAGTTTTCTTCGGTATAAACTGTTGGTTTCTGTAATTTATAAAGTTATTAAAACCGTTTATCCCATCATTGTAGTCAATGACGGCTGAGTTATATAAGTTAACTGTTTTCGTTTGCCTGTCATTTTCAACCTCTAATTTAAGATGTTGAAGCCTGTCAAAAACTAATGAATTCTTTACTCCATTTTTTTCTACCCGGTTTGCTGATGAAATCAACTGGTCAATGTGACTTTGCTTTTCATATACCTGGATGGAATCGTTGAAGCTAAAGAATGGCTTAGCATTATTTTGTTGCGTTTTAGCCTCGTAAAACTCCTGGTTTGTAACAGGGTAATTTAGGAACTGCCACAAATAGTCAAATGGAATGTGGGATTTGATAAGGGTTGCAGGATTTACTTTGTAATAGTCATTGTTTATTTTCTTGAAAAATTTACCGCCATTTACATAACCAGAACCCCAGGTTGGATCAAATAGAAACCAGGAACTATCAATGAGCGCCGCACTCCAGGCATGGGGGATATAATCTGCAAAGCCATTTTGTTTGGTGTAGCCCTCAACAACAAACGACTTGATTCCTGTTTTTAGGCAAATGTCTGTAAACAATGAAGCATAATTTTCGCAAATTCCTTTCCTTGTTTTTAGAGGCTTTGATATTTTATCTTCTTGTTTTTCGTAAAAATTTATAGCGAACATGTTATCAATGTCATATTGAATACTTGAAGCAACCCAAATAAAAATTGCCCGGCATTTGTCTTTGCTAGTCGCAAAGTTTGAATTTATGAAGCTTGCAATCTGGTCAGTTGTTGTTGTCAAAGAATCTGGCAGTTGCAGGGCTTTTTTGTCAATAACTGCATATTCATTCACAATCGCTTTTTGAGCAAAACCTTGCTGCGTTGATAAAATAAGAAGTATAAATTTTATCAGTTTCATTATGTCTATCGTTGTATGAGATTGTGACGCTGTTAGGTTGAATGTAATAAACGGGTAGTCTATCGTTTATTATGCAATAGCTTCGGCAGCTCCAGCCGCCGCTGCGTTGTGCAATGCCTTGTGTTGTTGATAATATTTTCTCCTGAAAAGATAGATAGCTGTAAATATTATTAATAAAATTGCAGGCATCACTGCTACTTTCAAAAACGTACTCGACCCGGCGACAGCGTTAGCTGCGGCGTCTGTTGCTCCGGTAGCAATTGCACCAGCCTTAAAGCCATCATACCAATGCCCCATTATTGGAACAATCAGCGAGGTAGAAAACATACCCGCGCCACCCATTAACGACAAGCCAAGTGCACCTGTATTAGGAAGGTATTCTGAAACAAAACCTAACATGGTAGGCCAGAAAAAACAAACACCAACAGCGAAAACAAATGCTGCAGCAAAGGCTGCAGGCCCGCTTACCATACTTAATAATATTAAACCGATACCTGCGAATAAAGAGGAGAATATCAACATACCATTTGGATTTAAACGATGAACAACCGGCCCGGCAAAAGAGCGGCCCAACGCCATTAACCCGTTTATAAAAACAAGCACTAATATTCCTGAAACATTTGCTCCCTGCAGCAGCGCAACGATCCATGTATTGGTCCCTAATTCAGTGGCACCGGTCATTAGCATGCAAATAACCATTACAATAAATAAAGGTTTTAAACATGCTGAAAACATTTGTTTCGTGCTCACGCCGCTCGTGACTCTTTCTGTTTGCGGAAACTTTAATTTTAAAAAAAGAAGGCCATAAATAATCGCGGGGATAAAAAGAGTGGCAATTAAAATCCGCCAATCGACATGCATTTTTTCAACCATCAGATAAGAGAGCAGGCCGCCAATAACTATACCGCCGGGAAACCATACGTGGAAACGGTTTAGCATAGTCGTTTTATTTTCCGGGAATAGGGTAACGGTTAACGGATTGCAGGCGGCTTCCACCATACCGTTGCCCAGGCCAATAAACACCGTGCCTATAAACAGCATCATAGCATCTTTTGCAACGAGGTATATAACGATGCCGGCTACATGCCCGACAAAAGCAAAGCCCAATAAACGCTTCATTCCAATTATATCACACAGAGGGCCCCCAAAGATCATGGCCAGTGTGAAGCCCCAAAAAGCAGGACTAAATATCCAGCCTAATTGCTCTTTTGATAAATGAAATTCAGCGCTCCATACTCCCTCAAGTGAGGCTCTGAAGGCGAAGGTCATGGCTGTTACGATAAGCGCGATGCGGCTCGCAAGAAATAGTTGTTTACGATGAATGGTATCCATTTAGCAATTGTTTATTTTATAAAAAAAGCGATTGAGAACGTGTGCAGGCGTATATATTCCGTGCTTATAAATTCATTATTAAAAAACCAATTGCTTTCGTATGCAATCATGTTGTTGGTATAAAAGTAATGACCAATGCTGATTGAATCATTTATTACAAGAATCGTTAGGAAAACTAAAAATAGTATTTTTTTTGACATACTTACAGCAGCGCCTTTAAATAATATTAAGGCTTATCAATAAAATAATAAAATGGGCTTCTCACTACATGCTGATTAATTGCTTCGGTAGTTCTTCGATATTTATTCGATACATATTCTACGTATAAACGGAACAAAGTAATGAAGAT
>JALYYM010000115.1 GCA_030946565.1 Bacteroidota bacterium
AATACACAATCCAGGTTTTCAATTTTTTCAGGACAAAAACATCATGATGATGAGGTGGTACGCCAGGCCCAGGATTTTATTGAAAAGAATGTAGAGGAGAAAATATCAATGGAGCACTTGTCTGCTAAGTTCGCAGTTGGCCGAAGAAACTTTGACCGCAGATTCATAAAAGCTACCGGCAATACGCCGATAGAATATGCACAAAGAGTAAAAATTGAATCCGCAAAAAAAGCATTTGAAACGAATCGCAAAAACATTAATGAAGTGATGTATGAAGTTGGATATTCTGATGTAAAAGCTTTCCGGCAAGTATTCAGAAAAATTACCGGGATGTCGCCATTGGAATACAGGGGGAAGTACAATAAGGAAGTGATGGGACTGCCAACCAAAGCTTGACTATATTTATAACAGATATAATGCTTAGCATTGGAAGTTATGCAAAGAGCCGGCTGATTATGATTACTGTTCCGGGAAATTTTATGAAACCGGTATTAATGATCCAATAGCTGTGGGATTTTCGGTATTTAAAACATATCGGGAAGGTGATTTAGTTTGTTGATGATTGCAGCGTGTATGCTGGGTTTGGCGCGACATGAACCCGGACAGAGGGCGTTAATGATCTTGAGTTCTTTAACCTATGAAAGAAGTGATTTAGTTTGTTGCGACACGAACCCGGGCGGTGAGGACGAGTCATCACTTCTGTATTTGAAATTATCAGAACAATCTTTCATTTGGCGGTTTTATTCCTTGCAGGCGGATATATATGGTGGTTTGCCCCCGGTGATGTGTCTGGTGTTCAAATGCTTTATTCATTAATGCAAACCTTGTTTCGTCATTCATCGTTTTCTTTTTTTCAAACCATTTTTTTACATCAAATTTTTTTATAGCAGTGAGGCAATAATCATAACTGGTGGTTACATAATACATCACTGAATCTTTATTTTGCGCAGTAGGGCTGTGCTCTACATCAGACCGTGAAAAAGGCGGTGGTGTTTCATCAGTAGCATTTGACATAAGAAAGCAACTGCCCTTGGCCAGGTGCAGCATCTGTTGGGCAAAGCTCCGAATGCTGTCAACTGCTTTAAATGAATATTTGTCTGCAGGCATTGCATTCAAATAATCAACCGTATAAGCCTTTGCCCGTACCCAGTCTTTTATCATTTGCATTTTAATATCTTCAAATGTCTGTGCAGAACTTTTGGAAGACAATAAAAAAGTAAAAACAAGCAAACAGGTTGCTATCAATGAAACCGTTTTTTTCATATAAAATGTTTTAGAGAGTAAAGTAATTAAAATAAGAAATATTTACTAAAGCATGGCCAACAATTAATTCTCAGCAAAGTCTCTGCTTACCCTATGGAGAGTTAAAATAGAACAAGTGATTTCTATTTGTGATAATGTGAACAGTGCATGAAAAGGATAAACAAGAAATAAGCAACCGGTGAACGACCTTTTTGATATGAAACGGTATCTCAACTATAACCTGATAAACCAACCAGGCAAATAGAGTACAAAATAATTTATAAGTGGCGCTTTCTTGATAAGCTTTTGCAAATTGCGCGATTATCTTAACGACGAATGGGGTGAAAATGTTTCCAATAGTTTTATTAATAAACTCGAAAAGAGACTTAATACTTTAACCGAATAACCTTATATCTGGAAAGGGTCTACTTATCTTACTTCACCGGCTTCTTCATCATCAAATCTTCAATCACCTTTCCAATTTTTTCCGGTGTCTCCTTAAAAGTTAAGTAAGTAAATTTTTTACCCGGTATCAACACATCTTTACCATCGTCTTCTATTTTAAAATTTACTTTGCGGGAACCAAACCACGGCTGTAAGCCACGCACAGCAACCAATACAGCCGTTTGATCCCAACTGTTGCGGCCACGGGTATTATTGTCTTTTGCCAAGGCAATTGCAAAGGCATCTTTTACCGGGCTGTTTTTAATGGCATCATTATTAATAAGCCTGATGCCTGTTAATATTTTTTCACCTATTTCAAAGCCACTGATGGTAACCGGCGTAGGCCAGTCTTTGAACACTTTTTGCGAAGCCGCAGCATCAACCGTCACATTGAATTCATAACCGCTTTTTCCATCTTTATCTATCCGTGCCGCCATAGAAACCAATTGCTTCACTTTCTTTTTTACCAATGCCGGGCCATCAAGTTTTGAATATTCATCCGCCGTTGAATAAAGCAGGCCGGCTAAGTTGGTAAAGAAACCCACGCTTACAATGGTTACACTTTTATCAGGTTGCGCTTCCAGTATTTTCCGGTACAATTTTACTGCATCCATTGCTTCACCATTCGATTGCAACGCATGCGGGTACTTCGCAATAATTGACTGTGCCCATTGCTGTGAGCAATCTTTATTGGGCAATGAATTTTTAGTAATCCCGATAGGAATATTTGGCCTGTTGAAATAAGTATTGAGCACGCTTAATGCCGGCGCAGTTGTTTCAAATGCATTGCATGAAATGGTCGCCAGAATTTTCGCTTCGCCCATATCTGCAAAGGCATGCAACAAGGCCATTGCACCCACGTCGTCATAGTCGGGCGCAATATCTGTATCGAAAATAATAGCAACAGGCTTTTGTGTTTGCGCAGCGAGAGTATAGCAAGCAAAAAGAAAAATGATCGCTAATATTTTTTTCATGCACTCGGTTTTATTGATGAATAGGCAATGGTGAATGTAAAGGCTTTTCTCTGATGTTCTCCCGCCTTTTATTGCCCCTTTATGGCTGCTTCCTTTTGTATCTTCTCATCATATTGCTTCTGCAAATCATTTAATTCCGCATCATAACCCGCCTGGTCAATAAAAGCCGCAGGATTATAAGCATCGCCGGGCTTGTGTTTTTCATGCAGGTTAAATTGACTGGCATGTGCTGCAAGCCAAATATCAAAAGATATATTTTTCATTGCCTTTAACGTGTAC
>JALYYM010000138.1 GCA_030946565.1 Bacteroidota bacterium
CGTGCAAAATCATAAAAATAATGAGGCTAACGGGGAGATACCACCAACCATAAGCATCAATATCAGTGTAAACTTTTGTATATCCTTTTTGCCATAAAATAACTGTCGCCGTTCCGGCTATTGAAAATATGAGGGCAGTTACCATGCTCCAGGTAACTTCAATTTTGAATTGATTTTTTTTGTAAAGTTTCGAATTTATTTTTCTCAGGGCCCACTTGCCGGGAAACCATATATAGAAGAAAAAATAAAAAAGCCCTGCTACCAAAAAATATCTTCCTGTGATTATTATAAAAAAAATCAGCGTAACAATTACAATCCAATATGCGGTAAAAAAATCTGGTAAATGCATCAATAAAATTATATAGAATTTGTTTCCTTTTCTTTATTTATTTACTCCCCTGGAAAGCAAAACATTATTACAATAATTATGCTGGTATGCTTATTGCCTTTGATGAATTTCATTATTTAAAAAACACTTAGTATGAAAAACAAGTTAATGTATATAGCCACAGCTACAGTCTTAATGGTTTCAGCATGTAACAATGGAGAAGATTCAAGCACTGTAACGACAATGGATTCAAGCACTACCGCCACGTCGTCCACAGACATTGCTCCCGGCACATCGGATGGCGCAGTAGCAACTTCCACCTATATGGATATCAGGACAAACCAGCCTGTTATGGTAGAGCAGGATACAGTGTCTCACCAATATGTGGATAGGAATACACATCGGCCACTTACTTATTATTACAATCCTATTACACACGATACTTTTGATGCCAGGGGCCGCATAGTAAATAATGCATTGGTACTTACTAATGTTGGCGATTATTCCATTGACGAATCAAAAATAAAATCAAATGATGATGCTTTTAAAATGAAGAATGGCGATATGAAAATTAAGATGGAGGATGGCGACATGAAGATAAAAGATGGAGATATGAAAGTAAAAGATAAAGATGATTTATATAAAGAGAAAACAGACAGCACTAAGCTAAAAGTGAAGGATGGCAAAATGAAAATTAAGGATAAATAAAACAAGCATATAACATAAATATAGAAACAAGCAGCCATCTTAAAAGAAATTTTAAGATGGCTTTTGTTATCACGTATTTTTCTACTAAATGAGTTAGAATGATTTTTGAAATCATTTACTGTTTGTCAAATACCTTTGAAGGCATGAATAACTATTTTAAGATAGGCAAGCTCGCGGGCACATTCGGTTTGGAAGGGCAATTAGTTCTTCAGCATAGCCTCGGAAAAAAAACTTCACTTAGTAAACTTGAAAATATTTTTATTGAGCAGAATAAAGATTCCTTTCTTCCATATTTTATTGAATCTGCAAAAGCAAAAAGCAGTAATGAGGTATATCTTAAGCTGGAAGGAATTTCAACAAAAGAAGCTGCACGTTTTCTTATTAAAAATGAGGTTTGGATTGAAGAAAGCGATTTTAAAATTCTTGCTGCTGCTAACGCTCCTATTTCCTTTCTTGGTTTTACGGTAATAAATGAAAATGAAGTATTGGGTGAAGTGATCGAGGTAATAGAGCAGCCTCACCAGGTATTATGTAAAATATTAATTGAGGGAAAAGAAGCCTTGCTTCCTTTACACGAGCAAACCCTTGAAAAAATTGATAAGAAAAAGCGTACACTTTATCTGAATTTGCCGGAAGGTTTATTAGATATTTATAAAGAAGCTTAGGCCCGAATGGTTAAATTTGTTAACCGGATTATGCAGTCTTCTACCTCAAATATTATCGCCCATTTTGACCTCGATTCATTTTTTGCATCTGTCGAATTAATACGCGATCCATCTTTAAAAGGGAAGGCGGTAATCGTAGGCGGAAGCCGCGAAAGAGGCATTGTAACTACCTGTAGCTATGAAGCCAGGAAGTTTGGCGTGCATTCTGCCATGCCCATGAAAACTGCTATACGACTGTGTCCGCACGCAACACTTGTAAAAGGAAACTACAGTGAATACACCAAATATTCGCGCTGGGTCACACAAATCATTGCCTCCAAGGCGCCTCCTTTTGAGAAAGCTTCCATTGATGAATTTTATATTGACCTTAGCGGTATGGATACATTTTTTAATCCGCTTCAATGGACCATTGATCTTCGCGAATTGATAACAATTGAAACTGGTTTGCCCATTTCTTTTGGTATTGCTAAAAATAAAATGGTAGCGAAAATGGCGACGAATGAGGCCAAGCCCAATGGTTTTTTACAAGTGCCTGCAGGCAAAGAAAAAGAATTTCTTGCTCCGCTTGATGTAGATAAAATTCCGGGGGTGGGCGCTCAGGCAAAACAGGTATTAATTTACAATGGCTTTAAAATTATCCGGGACATACATAATTCTACGCCGGAAAAAATGGAAAAGCTTTTAGGAAATTGGGGCCATGAATTATGGAACAGGGCACAGGGAATTCATCATTCAATTTTATCTGCCTATCATGAAGCAAAATCAATTTCTACAGAAAATACTTTTGAAGAAAACATAACAGAAGAGGCAAAGCTAATGAGTGAAATAGTAAGGATGACGGAGAAGATTGCTTTCGAGTTAAGGAAAGACGAAAAGCTTGCGGGTTGCATAACAATTAAAATACGCTACCCGGATTTTGAAACCACTTCACGGCAAGTTAGCGTGCCCCTCACCTGTGCCGATGATGAGATAATTCCCGTAGCAAAAAACCTTTTTCATAAATTATATAAAAAAGGAAAACCTGTGCGGCTGTTAGGCGTAAGGCTAAGCGACCTTTCTAATAACGCTCTTCAAACAAACCTGTTCCAGGATGCCGAAAGAAAAAGTGTTTTATATAAAGCAATTGATGATGTAAAGAACCGGTTTGGAAAAAGCAGCGTGGTGCGGGCTGCAGGAAAATTAGACAGCAGCAACAAGAATATCGTATAGAGTTTTCTTTTCTAAAATTTTTAAAGTTGCATCCCGCGTAACGGTCATCATTTTTCTAAGGCCACAATGCTCCTCATTGCAGTCTGCGCACTTTTCATAAAAGTTAAGGCTTACACAGGGAAGTAGTGCGATAGGCCCGTTGATTACCCTTATTACTGTTGCGAGGTTAATTTTTTTTGGTGAAACCTT
>JALYYM010000139.1 GCA_030946565.1 Bacteroidota bacterium
TGCTTTTTCTTTCCAAAACCTAAAATATCAACTTCGGGATATTTTTGATATAGTGAAGCCAAAAACATCAATGCTGAATGATTTTCAATTCTTTCGTCACACTCAAAATATGGCTCAAAATCACCGACGTAATAGTCCCAAAAATCCTCTAAAGCAATATATTGACAAACGAAATTATTTGCAATCCCAACTTCAACTGATTCAATCAAATAGCTTTCGTTAAAATCTTCATCACCCAACACGATTAGCTGATGAAATTCCCAATCCCAATTCTTGTCTAACCCGTCACCTGTTGTCTTTCCGCCTTCTAATATAATGAGTCTTCTTATTCAATACCTTCGCCAAAAAGATATTTGAAAAAATGAAATTGAAAGATGAAATGAACCGAGTGTTTTAGTAGATTTATTTTGCACTAAAAAACACTAGACAACCCCGTTCATTTCAATGGAGATATTAACACTTTTTTCTTGTTTTTCAACTTTGACTTCAACCACTTCGATTCGCCACTTAACCGTTATCGCCGAAGCTATTTTTTCGATGACCGGACGAGTGACGATGTTGGGGATTTCTCGCTGGACGAGCGAAGGCGGTTCATATCGGACTGTCCAACGCTTTTTTACGACTGCTTTTTTGTGGACGGCTCTGCACATAAAGTTTGTTGAGAGTCATTTATTTAATCCTTCGCACGAATATATCTTAGCCGGCGATGCGACGACCATTACCAAGTCGGGGAAAAACACTTTTGGGATTAACCGATTTTTCTCAGGTGTTTTGGGAATCGTCGTCAAAGGGATCGAGTTTTTTGCAATTTCCTTAATAGATGTGACGACTCGCCAATCGTATCCGTTGGGAGTCAAACAAACAATTCGAGAAAAAACTGAGCCGACACGGGCAGCGAAGCGGAAAAAGTGGAAGCCGAAAAAGCCGCGAAAAAAAGTTCAGTCGAAACCCGCAAATTTGAAAGGGCGACCGGCGGGAGTCTTGAACAAAGACAAGATGAAACTTGAATTATCAAGCGAATTATTGCGGATCCACGAGTTACTGCAAGCAGTTTTGCAGTTATTAAGAGTTTTTGTGGAAATTAAATATCTCGCTTTAGATGGGCATTACGGGCATAACCAAGCGGTTTTAATGGCACGCGAAAATTGCTTGGAATTGATCGGCAAGATGAGGAAAGATGCCGTTCTATGTTCGAAATATGAAGGAGAACAAAAAAGCAAAGGAGCGCGAAAAAAGAAGGGAGAACGACTCAAATTAGATGAGATAGGGCGAAAGTATTGGCAAAAACAAGTGCGCGACAAAGAAATCGTGACCAATTATTATGCGGGAGTATTTCTTCATCCGTCGTTTGGAATGGAGTTAAAAGTGGTGATTATCGAAAAGAAAAATGAGAAAAAGAAGAAAATCGGACAGGTTCTTTTGTTCAGTAGCGATGTCAATTTGAGTTGGGAGAAAATAGTTGAATACTATTCGTTGAGATTTCAAATCGAATTCAATTTTCGAGATGCAAAACAACATTTCGGATTGGAAGATTTTATGAACACTTCGGAAAGAGGAGTGGAAAATGCGGTCAATTTATCATTTCTGATGGTCAATGTGAGTGCCAAATTGCGAGTTGAGAAGGGTGAAAGTTGTGTCGGAATAAATGACTTGAAAAGTCAATATCGAGGCGCAAAATACGCCTGTTGGATAATAAAAAAGGTTCTGAAAATAGCAGAACCAATAAAAATTAACGAACTAATTGAGGAGGTTGGCAGATTAGGCAGTATTCATCAAGCCAAATCTGCTACTTCTTCCGCCTAATTTGGCGAAGGTATTGAGTAAGCAGATAAGCAAAAGTTTTGTGGCATAAAGGTAGAACAGACTTTAGTCTGTCTTACATTCAATCCGTAACCGCTTAGATTTACATTGGAGAAAGAATCGTCATATTGATAACGTCAATAATTTCGCGGCTTCGTGAGCAATAGATATTTTTACAGGAAGGCACGTTACATTAAAAAGTGCTTAATATTGATTAGGACTTTCGCTTGAACGGTTTCTGCGCGTTCGGAGTCCCGCATTTATGCGGCTCACCCGCCGGCGAAGCGCGACGCAAAACCGCCTGAAGGCGGAACTCCGAACTTCAAAGCGAAAATCCTATTTAATTTGAAGTATATAATAATCTCTTCACGGTTAAAATAAATATGAAAGGTAACTGATTAGGTCTGAAAGCACTCAAAATGATTTCCTTGTATG
>JALYYM010000146.1 GCA_030946565.1 Bacteroidota bacterium
AAAGCACAAGCGGACATTTGCTGTAAGGAACTTTGTACTGATGTGGGTCGCAGCAAGAATTCTACATTTACTACGTGTGTCGCAAATATAAAATTCCATTACTCAGATTGCAATTAGTTAAAAGCACAAGCGAATGCTTTGCGCTAATGAAAAGAATCTTCCGGCGTTTTCTCTACTACAAGCATTGAATAAAATGCCGCCTCTCCGGGGCTACCTTCTGGTGCGATTTTATATTGTATGCTACCAAATTTCGCCCGTCCAGGGCTAAAAGCGGGATGATCTTCTTCCTGGTTATTGTGAGGCAACTAACGGTTACGGTTACTTGTTTTTACCAAAATTAAACTTCGCATAATTCAATTTTTAGCAGATAGTTTTTTCAACAAAAACTAAACACTTACAAATTAATTCTAATCCCCGCCTGTGGAATAAGCATATCTGTGCGGGAACTATTTTCGGTAAATGAAACTGACCCATCGTTTCTTATATATGGATTGGTGAGGTAAGTGGAATTTGACCCAATGATGTAAGCAACTTTTAATTCCAGGCCAAGGTCGTCTCTGCCGTTTAATGGAATATCAATGCCTGCGGCTGCACCATAAGAAAATGCCCAATGCGCTTTGGTAGAGTTGGAGTAAGATGCATTGTAATCGCTATAGTATGTAAGGCGTTCCACCGTTACAGTTGAGAAAAATATATTCCATCCGGCGGTCACATCTACAAAAGGTTTTACCTTATGAAACTGGCCCGGCTGAATTCTTGCGAGGAACATCGAGGACACAATATTGCTGGTAGCGCTTACTTTAAAATCATCGTAAAAGCCATTTACGTATCCTGAGAAATATTGGGTTGCCCGGGCTTTTTCCTGCACGCCAAACTCAACACCAAATTTTACAGGCAATACCTTGCCGGTTTTGTAGAGCACATTTGCTCGTAGCCCGTAACCGGCATCAGGGTTTGCATCTTTGTATTCTCCATGCGGCACGGCGAGTTGCGCATCTGCGGATATGGTGAACTTTTGGCCATAGCAAATGGAGCCGGCGGTAAGTATAAAAAGCGTAAGGAAGTATTTCATAGATATTTTTATTGTTTCAAAATGTCAGCGAAAATCTTTTTTATTTTATCCATTTTTGGTTTTATCACGAAGTAACAGTAAGGCTGGCTCCCGTGATTTTTATAATAATCCTGGTGATAATTTTCTGCCGGAAAATAATTAATAAAAGGCTCAATTGCCGTAACAACAGGTTTGTCAAAGGCACCACTTTTATCAAGCTCTTGTTTATATTTTTCAGCCTTGTCTTTTTGTTCATTGTTATGGTAAAAAATTACACTTCTATATTGCGGCCCAACATCATTGCCCTGCCGGTTCAAAGTAGTGGGGTCGTGCGTTGCCCAAAAAACTTCTAACAATTTATCAAAGCTTATTTTGGAAGGATCGTAATCAATATTTATAACTTCTGCATGCCCTGTTTGTTTACCGCATACTTGCTCATAAGTTGGATTTTCAACATGCCCGCCGCTGTAGCCACTTCTTACTTTTTCCACTCCCTGCAATTGTTGAAAAACAGCTTCGGTACACCAGAAGCAGCCGTTGCCAAATGTTGCAGTTTCTATATTTTTATCACCAGGCATAGTTCCATTTAGTATGCTATATAAGAAGATTATTAATTATTCAAAGATAAGTTGCCCAAATATTAATTTAAGAATTGCTTTTGTATTTAACAACATAACCTTTTCGGTATCTTGATTTTGAAAAATTTAAAACAAATAAATTTATGGCAGGTGAAAATTTAACCCACGTATTTAGGCTATTGCCGGGGACTGGCCTGCGTTTATCAATTGAAAGTTTTGTAAAGAAAATAATATTGAAGCCGGCTGGATTGCCTGTTGCGTGGGAAGCCTTACAACATATTCGATACGTTTCGCAAACCAGGCGGAAGCCACGAAGGGCGATGGTCATTTTGAATATTAAGTTTTGCAGGTACAGTGCCGGCGAGTGGGTCACATCTCCATATAAATATTTCTAATGAGAAAGGAAGAACCATTGGCGGCCATCTTATGCAAGGTTGCATAGTTTATACAACGGCTGAGATTATTATTATTCAAAATTCAAACTATATTTTAAAAGAATAAAAGATGAAAATACCGGCTGGAAAGAATTGCAGGTTGATAAAAATAAAAGAGCCGGCAAATCGCCGGCTCCTTCATTTGAAAATTAAACGGTTGTTTATTTAATTGAAAATATAGCGTATGCCAACCTGCCCTTGCCAGCGTGAGAATATGCCTGTATTATCCTGGTAGCTATCTACAAAAGGAATTTGGTTAGAAGCATCCTGGTAAGGGAATGAAAACTGTGGCTTACCTACATTAGGGCTTGTTGGGTCGGTCACGAGGCCTTCATACTTTAAAAAGCTTGCCGCGTTCTGGCTGGAGTTAAAAGGAGTTGCCCATGTTTTAGCAACGCCCCATTGCTTGTTTAAAAAATTTCCGAGATTAATCATATCAAAAGTAACACGAAGTGTGTGTTTGCTTTTGCCCGTTGTTACATAAAAATCCTGCGTAATATTCAAATCTAAATGTTTGAAATACGGAAGTATCGCAGCATTGCGATCTGCAACTTCACCACGATGGCTGCTTAAATATTTATCCTGGTTGATAAAATTATTTAGCTGGTTCCATATCACCGAAGGAGTACGCGTATCAGTAATTATTCCGCCGCCGGTATTTACCGGCACGAGTACGATTTCGCTTTGGTCTCTGGGAATATATACCAGGTCATTGTTTCCACCGGTGCCATCATTATTCAAATCACCGCTGTATGTATAAGAGCCAACACCTGCAGGTGCAGCTTCAAATATTAAACCTACAGAAGTTGCGAAATGCTTTGCATATTCTCTACGATAAGAAAACTGCCCGATGATCCTGTTTGGCTGCCAGTAGTTGGAGTATCCGAGAGCAGAGCTATTCGGGTCATCTTTTACCGGCCTGTCTCTCCAGGTGCTTGCTGCTATTGAGCCGCCATCATTTATACTTCTGCTCTTACTGTTAGTATAGGCTGCGCTTGCATAAAAGTTTTTAAAGGTTTTTTGCAATTGAAATGTAAAGATGTAAGAATATCCTTTTGAGTAATTCTTCATCAGGATGGCATTGGTAATATTTGGGTTAGTTGGTGTAGCACCACCTGTGCCCGCATTTATTCTTGTTGCAGAATAACGAATGCGATTATCAGGCCCTGCTAAGGGAGTACCTGTTGATGGCAGGTTTACATTCTCAAAATTGATAGCGTTCAATTCTGCATTGTAAACGAATTCAGCAGTTGCTATAATATTGCCCGGCAATTTTTGATCTACGGCTATGCTTGTTTTAAGCACCTGTGGATATTTAAAATCTTTATCAGTAAATACTAAATTATATGAACTGTTGGCTGCACCGGCAGCAGGCCTGTAGGCATTGATGTCAGGATTAAAGGCCACCTTAGAAGTGGAGAATGATCCGAACTGTACGCCATTGTTACTTGCCTGGTTGCTGATATAAACGAAAGGCGGCGGCCCGGAGAAAGAACCTACACCACCGCGAATCTGTGTTTTTTGATTGTTAAATACATCCCAGTTGAAGCCAACTCTGGGAGAGAATAATAAATTAGTTCCTGGCCTTTGGCCAACATCATAATGTATTCCATCCCTGAAAGAAAGTGCCGGTACATTGGGATTTGATGCGAAGCTGTTTTTATAAATAGGAGCATCTACGCGTACGCCGTAGGTAAGGGTAAAATTATTTTTCACCCGCCATTTATCCTGGGCAAAAAAGCCCAATTCCGTAGCGCCAATTTTTGCAAAAGGGAAAGCGCCATCTTTAGTTAATGAATAGCTCAGGTTATAGCTTCTTGCATTTGCTGAGTCAAACTTTGCGCTGTTATAGAAATCAGTAAGGCTGTTAAAAATATAGGCGCCTTCATAGTTTGGAGAAAATCCATTTACGAAGTTCTTTACATAATTCTGTGTTCCCGCAGTAAGTTCATGCTTACCGGTATAATAAGTAAAGATGTCAGAAAATTGAAAAATGTTAGTGTTCAGTTTATTGTTATAAGTGAATGGCTCATACCCAAAGCTGGTATATGTTTGACCAATGCCGTTCAGGATATCCACCAATGGGAAATCGCTTCCGGCTTGTGATGATCTAAAGTCGCGTAATGCAGTATAACCCACCTGCAATTTGTTATTTGCCTTATTACTGAATCGCGTATTTAACTCAGCAATTACAATATTGAAATTATTATTGATGGTGTATCCGCTACCGCTAAAGGGTAAGCCCGTGTTACTTGGTTGACGACTGCCGACAGCGCCACTGTTACTTGCCGTAATGTCTCTCAATGATTTTAAATAATTGTATTTAATAGTGAAAGTATTTGACTTATTTATATTCCAGTCAATGCGTGCAGTAACCTTATCACTTTGTGTTCTGTAACTATAATTTTGGTAAACGCCGGGGTTGTAATTATAGTTTGAAATTAAAAATTCTTTCAAGGCGTCAAGGGTATCGGATACCGCTTGTGATGAGATACCGGGAACTGATGCCTGCCCGGGCTTTACAGCCACGAGTGTAGTGGCAGGCTGCGTAATTCTTTCCTGCTCGCCGCTTACAAAGAAGAACAATTTGTTTTTGATAATTGGCCCGCCTACTGTAGCTCCTCTTTGATTGTACTTAAATGTTGGCTTTGGAATTGTTTTAGTATTTACATCATAACCCACAAGATCCGGGCTCCTGAGAAAAGTATAAACAGAACCTTTGAACGTGTTGGTACCGCTGCGGGTAACAGAGTTGATGCCGGCCCCTGAAAAGCTTCCCTGCCTTACATCATACGGAGAAACGCTTACCTGTATTTGTTCTATGGCATCGAGGCTGATTGGTTGTGAACTCGTCTGTCCGCCGAGTGTACTTGAAAGGCCGAAAGCATTATTAAAATTAGCGCCATCCACGGTTACATTATTATACAAACCATTTCTGCCACCAAAGCTTAATCCATTAGATGAAGGAGTGAGCTTTGTAAAATCCTGCAGGCTTCGGTTTATAGTTGGCAAGCGCTCAAGTTGCGTGCGGCTGATAACTTCCTGGCTTCCTGTATGGCTGCTGTTGAACACCCTGTCAATCCTGCCTGTTGTTACTACAACCCCTTCCAACTCCTTTGTTGCAGGTCTCAATTGTGCATCGGCATTAAAATCCTGGCCCAATAGTAAAGTGACACTATCTTGTTTCGCAGGCTCGTAACCGACGAACGTAATACCAATTTCATAAGGGCCGCCTACCTTTAGGTTGGGTAAATTGTAACGCCCTTCTTTTCTGCTGGTGGTGGAGTATTTTGTACCGCTCGGAATATGCGTTGCGGTGATAGTTGCTCCGGAAAGTGGATTGTTGTTTTCATCTTTAATTACCCCCTGAATTTCGGAGGTGGTTTCCTGGGCATATAAAAATATTCCCATTAAAACCATTGACATGGTTAAGATTAATTGTTTCATAATTCGAATTAAGGTTTTTTTAGAATTCGCAAATGTGAGCCATAAAAAACAAATTGCTATTCACTTCTTATTAACATTACGTTAAGAACCGGGCAGCGTTTTAAAAGTTTTTTTCTTAAAAATGAAACATAAATGCTATGATTACTTTTGCTTAAAACCTAAAGGCTTTTAAAATCTTTCATGAAATTATTTCCTGCGTCTGCTAACCAACAATTGGAGTTTGATAAAGTGCAAAACCTGCTTTCTGCTCAGTGTCGTACTGAGTTTGCCAGGCAGAAGTCCATCGGCCTCCGAATTCATACACGAAAAGAATTCATTGAGCCCGAGCTGCGGCAAACACATGAATACAAATTGCTTCTTCAAAATCATCTTAGTTTTCCTGACGATGCAGTATTCAATTTATCAAAGGAATTAAGATTGCTCAGCATTGAAGGTTCCATGCTGGCCGGGAGCCATTTTTTAGCCATCAGGAAATTGTCAATAGCCATACAGCAAGTGTTTCGCTGGTTTGATAATGATCGCAGAATTGCATATCCATTTTTATCGTTGGTAATAGAGAAAACTTATTTTGAAAAAGCAATCGTTGCTTTAATTGATGAAGTACTCGATGAAGATGGAAATGTAAAGGACAATGCTTCAGAAGAACTAAGCAGGATAAGGCTCGCCTTGTATAGAAAAAGAAATGAGCTGCGTAGAATGTTTGACAAAATTGTGAGCCGGATGAACAAGTTGGGCTATCTCGCAGATATCGAAGAAAGCTTTATTAATGGCAGGCGTGTGCTGGCAGTTTTTGCGGAGCAAAAAAGAATGATAAAAGGAATTGTACATGGTGAGAGCGACAGCCGCAGAACTACATTTATAGAGCCCGAAGAAACAACAACCCTTAACAATGAATTGTATTCTCTTGAAAATGATGAGCGCAAGGAAGTGAATAGAATATTGTATCGCCTCACAGCTAACATAAGAGTGTATCATTCGCTGGTGGAGACTTACCACAACACGCTTGGCGAGTACGATTTTATAAGGGCTAAGGCAAAGCTTGCTGTGGAATACAATGGAAACCTGCCAGGCATAAAAGATAAAGCGCTGTTGAACCTTGTAAATGCCTGCCACCCGTTGCTGTTTATTTATAATGAAAAGCAACAGAAGCCAACGATACCTGTAAGCCTTACACTCGATGATAAAAGCAGGATACTCGTAATAAGCGGCCCCAATGCCGGGGGCAAAACCGTTACACTTAAAACCGCCGGGCTTTTGCAAATGATGTTCCAGGCGGGATTGCTTGTTTCGTGTAGCCCTGAGAGTGAGTTCGGTATTTTCCGGCAATTGATGATACACATCGGTGATACGCAAAGCCTGGAATTTGAGCTAAGCACTTATTCATCTCACTTGCTGAACATGAAATATTTTATGGAAAATGCCAATGGCAAAACACTCTTCTTTATAGATGAACTTGGCAGCGGCAGCGATCCTAATCTTGGTGGCGCTTTTGCAGAAGTAATAATGGAAGAGCTTGCTAAAAAACATTCTCTCGGGATAGTGACGACGCATTACCTTAACCTGAAAGTGATGGCTAACAAAGTGCAGGGCATCATAAATGGCGCCATGGCTTTTGATGAAAAGAATCTAAAACCTTTGTATAAATTAATTGTGGGCAAGCCCGGCAGCTCTTATACATTCTCGATTGCAGAGCGTATCGGGCTGCACCATTCTCTTATAAATAAAGCAAAGCAACTGGTAGATGAAAATCATTTCAGCCTTGATAAATTATTAAACCGTACAGAGCAGGATCTTCAAAATGTGCAGGCTGAAAAGAAAAACCTTGATAAGCTTTTGAAAGAAAATGAACGGCTGAAAAAAGAGATGGAGCATTTGATGAATAAAGAAAAACATCAACAGCAGGTAGAATTATTAAAACACCAGAACAAAATAAGCGAAGAGAAATTTTTGTACCTGAAGGAGATGGAGCGAAAATTAAAATCCTTATTGATTGAGTGGAAGAAAACGGAGGATAAAAATAAGGTGGTAGGAATGATGCAGTCGCTCCTTTTTAAACAAAGAGAAAAACAATTCGCGGCTAAGCAAAAGAGTAAACTTGATGCTAAATTTATTGAGACTAACGAGCCCGCAAAGGTGGGAGACAAAATAAAAATGATGGCTAACCGGCAGGTGGGAACAGTGATAGACATTCGGGGAAAAAAAGCCATCGTGCAGGTCGGTGCCATTCCAATTACGGTCAGCCTTACTGATTTAGTTGTGGTCAAAGATATAGTGCCCGCAGGGGAATAGATGCCGCAGGAGAGGCTGGAATATATATCCATATATTAACCCTGATCAATAATCTTTGAACCATATTCGATACACGTGATTCGATTGTCGCTCTTGAAATAAATAGAAAAAAAGCCGCTATAGGAAATCCGAAACAATTCCTTCCCATTCTTTTTCTAATGATACACCAGGCCTTTTCTTTCCGGCACGGGAATACCAATAATCCGCGTTAGAGTTATCTCCTTCTTTGCGGTGAAGATAGGCATGGATCCAGGCGGCATTTTTATCATTTATATCTTGTATAAGTATATGCGCCTTATTCCAATCTTGGTTGGCATCATACCACAATGCCTTTAAGTAAACCGATAAATCGGGTGAAGGTTGTTTTGAAGAGAGGCTTTCTTTAAATGAGTTTAAGTCCATTGTAAATATTTTTGGATAAAATAAATCACTTTTTAAATCTAATAAAAAATTAGTTAGGTTAGAGATTGTGTTATTTAAAAATTGCTGGGGCAGGCAAAAATAAGGTCAATGAAAATGCATACGATGGTTCGATAAAAATTTGAGACCAACAACAAATATTATTTGACAAAAACTCTTGGTAAAGAAAAAAAACTTGGCTGGGATTTTCCAGAAAAAAATTTCTAACCTTC
>JALYYM010000147.1 GCA_030946565.1 Bacteroidota bacterium
CACTACATGCCCAACAGCTTGGTTTTATTCACCCGGCGACAAAAAAAGAAATGAGTTTTGAAAGCCCGCTTCCTGCCGACATGGAAAGTGTGATTGAGAAATGGCGGAAATATAGTGCTAACAGGAACGATTGAAAGCCCGATAATTACCTGAGAAATTGATTCGATATAAAATAAATGATCTTGCGCTTAGCGTAAAATTACCGTTGGGCATCATTACAAATTTTTCCTGAAACTCACGCCCGTAGAAGCTTCTCAATAAAAAAAAATTGGCTGCCATAGTATCGAAACAAATAAGTTGATAAAATAAACAAACCTACATGAAGTAGGTTTGTTCTATCAAGCAATTGTAACCGTAAAATAAAAAAGAAAAAACGCCGTTAATAAGACAAAGTAAGATATTTAAAGATTCTCATATCAAGCAATCGTAAAGGTCGTCCCGTTTCTACAGGAGGGCCTGTTTTTTTGGGTTTTGTGAAAGTAGTGAAGAATGTTTAATAATGAAAAATTTATTTTAATATTTCTTTAAAATCCTTACAATTTTTTCCCCTCGCACTTCATCTATTCGTTATCTCCTTCTATTTTAATTTTTTTTGGGTAGAATATACCGGCATTATCTACATAAAAAAATCCCCGCAAATGCTGCGGGGACTTATAAAATAATTTTAATCCCAGGGGTAAAGTTTTTTCAAGGATAGATTGTGAGCCATTTGTGCGGCTGGCTTTTCGGATATATGTTTTTAAAGGTATTGGAAAAATAAAAAGAAGTTGATCGATATCGGATTTTATTGGTTTTTAAATTGGATCTGGATAGTTTTTTTCAATGGATCTGGATAATGTGCTTTCAATGGATTTGGATATTCTGATTAATGTTGTTGAACATCAATCAACTTCTGGTACAAAGATATGTTCGCTATACCTTGCCCACAAGCGCATTACTGCCTGATTATTGAAGTTCAGTAAATACTGTTGTCGTCGTAAATACACGATAAGAAATAGAGAGATTTACGTTGACTGCATAGGACAATCTCACGACAACAATCCGTACTAACTTTTGCCTGGCTTTAATGGCCTCACTTCTACTTTACTGGGCAATGTGCGTGGATTCATATTTAAAAGGTCTGCGACCATCTGTCCAATATCTTCCGGCTGTATCTTCCAGGCATCAGCATCAGAAGGTGTATGCTCATTAAAATGCGTGGCAACTGAGCCGGGCATAATGGTGGTGACTTTAATACCATACTGCCGAAGATCCAGCATGATAGCCTGGGAGAAACCAACGAGCCCAAACTTGCTGGCATTATAGGCTGAGCCATTTGCAAAAAAGTTAGTGCCTGCAAGACTTGCGATAGTGATAATATATCCTTCGGATTTCTTCAGTGCATCAATGCTTGCTTTTACGCTATTAAATACACCTGTCAGGTTTGTATCTATGGTGCTTTTCCAATCTTCTTCAGTTAAAGCTTCGATAGAAGCAAAATGGCCTACGCCTGCGTTGGCAACGAGCACATCCAGTTTTCCGAAATGATCCGTTACTTGCTTTATAGCTTTTATTTCAGATGCCAGAGAACTTACATCTGATTCCAAAGGCAGCACCATTGTCTGATCTTTAGTCAGCGATTCTGCAGCCTGCTTTGCCGCTGATAAGTTCCGGCTCGTAATGGCAACCTTCATTCCATTGTCCAACAAAATTTTGGCAACGCCATATCCTATTCCTTTTGATCCGCCTGTTATATAGGCAACTTTATTTTTCAACATAGTTCAATAATTAAAAAAGTTTATAAAATATTTTGCTAAAATGGTACTGTACAAAAACTGTGCAGGTAAAAAATGATCATTGATGTTTGATGTTGCATCCTGCAATTTGATCATCTGGAATTTAATCACTTCTTGCAATAGGTTAGTCCGTCAAAGCCATCAAGTCAAGAAAAGGATATTGTATGTTTGTATTTCATGGTAAGCACTCAACAGAATATACGCAATGTAAAGGTGACCCGCTATGTAACGCCATTGCGTGAAGGTGGTTCGCTGCCGGCAATTGTAGAAGCTGACGACGGCTTTTTATATGTTCTTAAATTCAGGGGTGCGGGGCAGGGAATAAAATCGTTGATTGCAGAACTGATTGGCGGGGAACTGGCCCGCATTATAGGATTGCATGTGCCGGAAATTGTGTTTGCAAATCTTGATGAGGCTTTCGGTCGTACAGAACCCGACGAAGAAATACAGGATCTATTAAAAGCGAGTGCCGGCTTAAATCTTGGCCTGCATTATCTTTCAGGCGCTGTTACCTTTGATCCCGTTGTTACCAACATTGATTCTGTAACTGCCTCAAAAATTGTTTGGCTCGATAGCCTGATCAATAATGTAGATCGCACTTTTAGAAATACTAACCTGCTATGGTGGCATAAAGAATTGTGGTTGATTGATCATGGAGCCGCTTTATATTTTCATCATGCGTGGAATAATTGGGAGGAACAGGCTACCCGAACATTCAGTCATATAAAAGATCATGTGTTGTTGCTCCATGCAAATGATTTGGATTTAGTTGATAAAGAAATTCACGAAGTGTTAACGGGAGAAATCATTCGTGCAATTGTTGCTTTGGTGCCGGATGAATGGCTGATGAAAGATGCCCCATTTGCCTCTATTGAACTTCACCGTGAGGCTTATGAACAATTTTTAATAAAGCGATTAGCTCGTTCACATTTTTTTGTAAAAGAAGCACAAGATGCAAGAAATGGACTTATTTGAATACGCCGTTATCCGGGCAGTCCCAAGGGTGGAGCGGGAAGAATTCCTCAATGTGGGAGTGGTACTCTATTGTGCCAAACAAAAATTTTTAAAGATCAATTATAAAATAGATGAAGCACGAATAGCTGCCTTGTGTATCGGCTGTGATATAAATCTCATAAGAGAATATCTAAAAGCATTTGAGCAGGTCGCTAATGGCGATAAAAATTCCGGAGCTATAGGAAAACTTCCAATTGCTGAGCGATTCCGTTGGCTCACGGCCGCACGCAGCACAATGGTACAAACTTCAAAAGTTCATCCGGGCCTTTGCGAGGAAGCAGGTAAAATGCTGGAGAGCTTGTTTGAACAATTGGTAGACTAAAACTTTTTCTTTCTTTCCCAATTTTTAAATGCAATAATCATGAATGTACAAGTTTAGCAATCTTGCGTGACCTTCATAATCCATCGATCAGGCATTATTATAATTTCTTTAAGACCTCGTTTTTCATGAACTTCCATTTTAGCGAAGCTCTCGCCTATTAAAGGATCGTCAACAAACGTAGCAGTACCAAGGTATTCATCAACGTGAAAGCAAAAGTATTCTTCACCGTAAATAAGTGTGTCCATAGGATGGATTTTTTGGATTACAATTTTATCATGGACTTGCTAATAGTCCAATGAATAAGTAACGAAACTTTTTTAAAATTATTTTAACGAAGATGAATAGCGGTAATAACTTTTTTGTATAGTGATGACAACCACGGCCGAGCTAACCCTAAATTTTCCCTGGCACGTCGCCCATTTTTTCTTTTGCAATTATAATTGCTTCATGTAATTTTTTTTGCAATAGCTTTATCGGAGGCAAGGCTGTTAAATAGGTAGCTACTTTAATGTTACTCTCTTCCAGGCGCATTAGTTCAATATGTTCCTTATTCGCGTCAGAACATAATATTAATCCTACGGGGCTATTCTCGCCTTCTGCCATTTCATGCTTCTCTAACCAGCGCAGGTATAATTCCATTTGCCCTTTGTAGCCTGCTTTAAACTTGTCTAATTTTAAATCGAGAGCAACTAGCGATCTTAATTTTCTATGATAAAATAGGAGGTCAATGTAATAATCATCATTGTCTATGCTAATGCGTTTTTGCCTGGCTATAAAAGCAAAATCATTTCCCATTTCCATAAGAAAGCTTTGCAATTCGGCAATGATAGCACTTTCCAAATCTCTCTCGGAGTAGGTATCTTTCAACCCAAGGAAATCAAGGAAATAAGGATCGCGAAAAATCAAATCTGGTGAGAGAATTTGTTCTTCTTTCAGGGATTTCAAATCCCGTCGGATAGTCTCGTCTGGCTTTTTAGAGATGGCTGTTCGTTCATACAGCATGGAGCCGATGCGTTCGTTAAATTGCCGTGTGCTCCAGCGTTCCAGGGCGCAAAGCTCCAGGTAAAATTCTCTTTTTAATTGATCGTCAATATAGGCCAACGTTCGTATGTGAGTCCAGGTTAATTGTCTACGCACTGCGTAGACAATCTGATCATTTGTAAAAGTCTCCGCAGTGCGTAGACAATGTCGCAAATGCTTAACTCCCCACCCTTTCCCATATTTTTCTGTTAACCGATCAGACAGAATTGAAACAATTTGTTCGCCATACTCAGCTCTTTGGTTTTGTAGGATGTGAGCATAAATATGATTTCCAATTTTCCAGTAAAGCATCGCAAGCTCACTATTTACTACTATGGCAATACTTTGCCTGCTCTGTTGTATAAGATCGGCAATGTTTGAAAAAAGTTTTGAATCATTGACTTTGATCACCGCGGATTCTAATTTTTTTTCAATTATTTTTTTCTTAGCCATTCGATAATAATTAAGGCTATTGCATGAGATAATTTTTCAATTCTCCATAATCCGATGCCATCTTCACGCTTTCTTTTTTCATTTTTAGCAGCTCCGTTACTGAAGCAGGCATTGGCACTGTCTGCTCAATTATCGGTTCTACCCCATCATAAAACTTTACCGGGTGAGCAGTTTCTAAGAAGAATCCAGCTAAGTTTTTGTGACCATCTAAATACTTTTTTAAACCTGCATAACCAATAGCGCCATGCGGGTCTAGCAAATAACTTCTATCAAGATATACCTCTTTAAGCGTCGCTTTTGTTTCTTCATCAGAAAAAGAATAACTGCTCATGTTATTTTTGAGTGAAATAAATTCCTGGTCGAATAATTCAAGAATTCGCACAAAGTTGCTTGGACTACCAACATCCATTGCATTTGATAATGTTGTAATTGATTTTTTGGGAGCGTAGTCACCCGTTTGCAAATACCAGGTTACTACATCATTAGCATTGCAGGCGGCAATAAAATGCTGTACCGGCAAGCCAGAACATTTTGCAAGCAATCCTGCACAGATGTTGCCAAAGTTGCCACTGGGCACGCTTATAACGGGAGGGTTGTTCTTATCTTTCCATTGCTGAAAGGCAAAGAAATAATAAAATTGCTGTGGCAGCCAACGGGCCACATTAATAGAATTGGCTGAAGTAAGGAATAATTTTTTATTCAATTCTTCATCTGCAAATGCCTGCTTCACCATTTGCTGGCAATCGTCAAAAGTGCCGTCAATTTCAAGAGCGGTTATATTTTTACCCAACGTAGTTAGTTGCAATTCCTGTACGCTGCTCACTTTTCCTGACGGGTATAATATCACTACATCAACGCCATCAACATCGTAAAAACCATTGGCGACAGCACCTCCTGTATCGCCCGAGGTAGCCACGAGCACGGTAATTTTTTCGTGTTGTATTTCTGAATTGTTCTTTACAAAATACCCCAGGCACCTGCTCATAAACCTTGCGCCTACATCTTTAAAAGCCAGCGTTGGCCCATGATACAGCTCAAGTGAAAAAATACCTTCCTCCACCTGTACCAGCGGAAAATCAAAATTGATTGTTTCGGAAACAATCCTTCTTAATTCATCTTCCGGAATCACGTCCCCAACATAAGGCTGGATAACTTTGAATGCAACTTCTTCTTTTGAATATTGACCAATGTTTTCAATAAATGTATTGTCCAAAGAAGGAATGACTTCCGGGAAATACAATCCTTTATCAGGCGCAAGGCCTTTGATGGTTGCTTCTTTGAAATTTGCCTTAGGAGAATTATTGTTGGTGCTATAGTAAAGCATTATTTGAATTTAGTATTTCATTATTAAACGCAGGTCATTAGTCATTGAGTCATTCATTATTGACTAATTGACCTAATGACTTATTGACTTAATGACTAATTATTATTCCCTCGTTGTTAATCGTAGTCACATAAGTATAATATGTCAGGCCAATATTATCATAGATGTCTTTCATTATTTTTTCCACCTTTTTTGCCGTGTCTTCTTTTTCGCACAACATAAATATTGACGGCCCTGAACCGGAAATACCGCCACCTAACGCTCCCGCCTCAACGCTTTTTTTCTTTACATCATCAAAGCCCGGAATAAGCATGCTGCGCACTGGTTCTATGATCACATCTTCCAGTGATCGGCTGATGAGGCCGTAATCATTTTTCATAAAACCGGCAACCAGCCCGGCAATATTTCCCCATTGCTTTATAGCATCTTTTAATAAAACTTCTTTACGCAAAATTTCTCTTGCATCAGAAGTCTTTACCTCTATCTGCGGATGAACAACGGCAACAAACATTGGCGGTGCGGGAAGTGAAATTATATCCAGGGGAAAAATGGAGCGGATAAGCGTAACGCCTCCGTAAATACCGGGAGAAATATTGTCGGCATGTTTTACCCCTGACGCAAGCTTCTCCCCTGCCATAGCAAAACGAACAAGGTCTTCTTTCGAAAAAATATTTCCTAATAAATGATTGGCAGCAACTACCACGCCGGCAGCACTTGCTGCGCTGGAACCCAGGCCACTACCGGGTTTTATATGTTTCTCAATAACTATATCAAAGCCGTAACCTTCATCAAGTTCCTGCGTCATATCTAACAGCGCTGCCCCAGCAACATTTTCCGATGGAATCAGCGGCAAATTGAAATCATCATTATGTTGAATGCGAATACCCGGCTGATCACTTAGCGAAATTTTCATTACATCGCATGGATCTTTTAAAGCAAGCCCTAATACATCGAAACCACAAACAAGATTGGCAATTGTAGCAGGAGCAAGAACGGTAATAGAACCAACACCCCT
>JALYYM010000152.1 GCA_030946565.1 Bacteroidota bacterium
ACAAAATCACAGGCTTGCCAGGCATTGATCCATTCGCAAAAACTGTTTGCAACACATTGTGGTAATGGCTTTACGTGCGGCGCCCATGTCAGCACTACTTTTGGTTTCTCTTTATTTACGATGGGAAGATGATCCTTAATTGTAATGATGTCAGTCAGGCTTTGCAAAGGATGCACTGTTGCGCTTTCCAGGCTTAAAACAGGAATGCCAGCATACTTTACAAATTGGTTCATTACATTTTCATTATAATCTTCTTCTTTATTTTTAAGTGAAGGAAAAGTACGCACGCCTAATATGTCGAAGTAACGGCCAAGGATAGGCGCAGCATCTTTGATATGTTCAACCGTAGTTCCGTTCATTATAGCGCCTTCTTCAAATTCCAGTGACCAGCCATCTTGCGAAACATTAAATACCACTGCTTCCATTCCAATATTTTGTGCGGCAATTTGTGTACTTAACCGGGTGCGCAGGCTCGGGTTTAAAAAGACAAGGCCTATGCGCTTTCCTTTTCCAAGATCATTTTTCGCAAAAGGATTTTTCCTGAATTCAATTGCTGACCTTACCAGGCTTTCAATATTTCCGGCATCTTTTACGGAAAGGAAATTTTTCAAATCGCGTTTACTTAAATTGTAAAAGTATAATTGTTGTAAAAGTATAGTTATTCAAAACAAATTATGAAACAGCAACATTGGTTTGCTGAAGAGAAAGTGCAGAGACTTCATCGCGTAGCGCATCAAGAAACTTATCAGCATCGCTTTTTAATAAAGCAAGTGAAGGTAAAAGCCTTATCACATTTGGCTTCGCCTCGCCGGTAAAAATTTTATGTTTTGATAAAAGATTTTTTTTCAAGTCTTTCAACTCTATAGGAACATCAAAGCCAATCATTAAACCTTTACCGCGAACATTTTTTAATTGTTCAATTTTTTTTATTTCTTCCATTAAATAATTTCCCACATCAATTGCATTCGCCAATAGATTTTCTTTTTCTATTGCTTCCAACACGGCCAAGGCCGCGGCACACGCCAAGTGATTCCCACCAAAGGTAGTACCTAACATTCCATATTTCGGCTGGATGAGTGGTGCAATGGAAATGCCAGCGACCGGAAATCCATTGCCCATTCCCTTCGCTATTGTATAAATATCAGCATTGACATTTGCATAATCATGCGAATAAAATTTACCGCTTCTTCCATAACCACATTGCACCGAATCGGCTATGAACACTGCACCATATTCATTGCAGAGTTTGCGAATGCGCTGTAGGAAAGTATCCGAGGCAATGTTGATTCCACCAACGCCTTGTATGCCTTCAACAATTACTGCACAGACTTCACTGCCATGTTGATCAAAATATTTTTGTAAAGATTCTTCATCATTAAATGGAAGGAAGATTACATTATCAGTTTCATTCACAGGCGCTACGATTGAAGGATTGTCAGTTGCTGCAACAGCAAGAGATGTACGTCCATGAAAAGCTTTTGTAAATGAAATTATTTTTTTGCGCCCATTAAAAAATGAAGCAAGCTTTAGCGCATTCTCATTCGCTTCGGCGCCGGAGTTACATAGAAATAATTGGTAATCTTCTTTGCCGGAAACCTTTCCCAGTTTCTCAGCAAGCTCTTGTTGAATGGGAATTTTTATTGAGTTCGAATAAAAGGCAATTTTACCGAGTTGTTCTTCTATTCTCTGTACCCAATGCGGATGCGTATGGCCAATGCTAATAACTGCATGGCCGCCATACATGTCAAGATATTTTACACCCTTTTCATCCGAAACGTAAGAGCCGGAGGCCTTTACAATATTGATATCGTTTACAGGATAAACATCAAAAAGTTTCATTTCACGAAATGTTTATTATTATAATTGATTATGCCCCTTCATAGACTTTTCGAAATCTGAAACTTTCCAAAAGTTGAGTTTCTTTAAACATGATTCTTTTAAGAATAACTTTTGGAAAGTTTAGCCCCCCTTTGTCATCCACACGCAAGAGCCTTCGGCCTTTACAATATTTTTATCGTTTACGGGATATACATCGAAGAGTTCATCGTTTAAAATTTAAAACTATGATGCCAATTTCTAAACTTTTCAAAAGTTGATTTAGCAAAAAATATAATTATCAAAAAAATAAACTTTTGAAAAGTTACGAGCCTTGTCTCCTAAAAGTAATTCGCTTTCAGTCGCAATCCTTCTTGCTCATCCAGCCCAAACATAAGGTTCATATTCTGCAAAGCCTGGCCGCTGGCGCCTTTCAGCAAATTATCAAGCGTGGAATGAACAACAAGGTTATCACCTTCTTTTTCAAGGTGAATAAAACAATTATTTGTGTTGACTGCCTGCTTCAAAAATATGGGCTCACGGCTGACCTTCACGAAGGGATGTCCTTTGTAAAACTCAGTATACATTTTGTAAACTTTTTCGATACTCGATGCAGATTTCAATTGCGATGTTACAAAAATCCCTCTTGTAAAATCGCCACGCCATGGAATAAAATGTATAGATGCCAATGATGAACCCGATAAAGTATTAAGCGATTCGTTTATCTCATCAAGATGCTGGTGCGTAAGCGATTTATATGCCTGTATATTATTTTGCCGCCACGAAAAATGAGCAGTAGTAGAAAGCGATTGTCCGGCACCGGTAGAACCGGTTATGCCGGTTGTATAAACATCATTTACTTCATTCGCTTTTGCAAGCGGTAGAAGCCCAAGCTCAATAGCTGTAGCAAAGCAGCCGGGATTGGCAATATTGTCAGACGTTTTTATTTTATCCCTATTAATCTCAGGCAAGCCGTAAGTAAATGTGCGGTTTTTGAATGTTGTATT
>JALYYM010000153.1 GCA_030946565.1 Bacteroidota bacterium
GGTCTTTACGCGACAATCTATCGCCATTGCTTATTGCCACAAACAGCACCATGTACCGCCAGGCTTCCATAAAACTTTCTACCGGCAACATGGCAACCACCATGCAATCCATCAAAAAAATATGGCAGCAAACACTTCCAAATTCTGTTTATGAATACACGTTTTTAGATGATAAAATAGCAAGCTTTTACAAACAGGAAAGCCAGTTATCGCAGTTGTATAAAATCTTTGCAGCCATTGCTATATTCCTTAGCTGTCTTGGGTTGTACGGTTTAGCCTCATTCATGGCAGTGCAAAGAATAAAAGAAGTTGGCATAAGAAAAGTGTTGGGAGCTACTGCTGGCAATATCGTTTATTTGTTTTCAAAAGAATTTATCCTACTCATTGCAATTGCCTTTGTTATCGCTACACCGCTTGCCTGGTATTTCATGCATCAATGGTTGCAGGATTATGTTTATCGCATCAACATCAGTTGGTGGTTATTTGCTGCAGGCGGACTTGCTGCAATAATTATTGCATTGGTAACTGTAAGTTTCCAGGCAATAAAAGCAGCATTAGCAAACCCTGTAAAGAGTTTGAGAACAGAATAATGATTGGCTTACCGCTTCTTAATGGTTATCAACATAAACACAACTTATGCTAAAAAATTATTTTAAGATCGCCTGGCGAAATATTGTAAAGCACCGCTTTTATTCCTTTTTGAATATTACCGGTTTGGCTATGGGCATTGTATTTACATTTCTTATCGGAAGTTATGTATGGAGTGAGTTGCAGGTTAATAAAAAACTTCGCAACGCAAAGAACCAATATTTTCTTACAAGCCAATGGAAAGATCCTAACCAGGGCAATGATATAACCACACTCGGCCCTTTGTCAAAAAGATTAAAAGAAGACTATCCAAACCTTGTAGCGAACTATTACCGTTGGGATGGGATTACTTCTGTAGTGTCGAAAGGGGATAAGCATTTGCGTGAGAATATACAATTAGGCGACAGCACTCTACTTTCTATGTATGGATTTAAACTGTTGTATGGGAATTCGCAAACAGCATTAATTAATCCCTTTTCTGTAGTTATTACAAAAGATATAGCCATTAAATATTTCGGAAAAGAAAATGCGATTGGCGAAGCTATTTCAATACAAAGTTTTTCAGGCACACAACATGATTTTATCATAACAGGAGTATTAAAGGATATTCCGGAAAATTCGGTTACCCATCTTAACGATGCAAACGATAACACCTTTTTTATTCCAACAAACACGTATACTTATTTTGGCAGGACGGACTTTGATACATGGTCAAACATTTACATTCCTTCATACATAGAATTAAAGGAAGGCGTCACAGCAGAAGATCTCGAAAAGCCTATCAGCAAGCTGATTCAGCAAAATGCACCTAATGCCATAAGTCAAAATTTAAAAGTAAAGGCCGTTCCTTTGCAAGACTATTATCTTCAGCGGAATAATGGACTTGCCACCCGCATGCTGTATGCACTTTCGTTTGTCGGGCTATTTATTTTACTCATGGCGATCATCAATTTTATCAACATTTCTATCAGCAGTTCTACAGGAAGAATCAAAGAAATTGGCTTGCGTAAAGTTTTGGGGGGATTAAGAAAACAAATCATTGTTCAGTTTCTCACTGAGTCTGTTGTCATTGCTTCACTGGCCACTTTGATTGCATTAATATTATATCCTTTTCTTCAACCTGTATTTGGAGAATTAACCGGCAAGCCGATTCCCGGCCTTTCATCTTTCCCTGTATATTTTATTTTTATTCCCTTGCTCCTGATTTTATTTGTAGGCATTACAGCAGGCTTGTATCCTGCTATTATTTTGTCGGCGCTTAAATCTGCTGATTCAATTAAGGGAAAATTAAAAGATATAAAAGAAAATATTTGGTTGCGAAAATCACTGGCAGCATTTCAATTTGCGATTGCAGGCATAGTTATGATCGCAGCATTCATCGTATCCAAACAAGTAAATTATTTTTTTAGCAGGAACCTTGGATACAATAAAGAATATGTAGTTGCATCACAGGTACCAAGAGATTGGACCCGGGCGGGGGAGCAAAAAATGGAATCCATTCGCGATGAATTTGCTGCAATGCCGCAAATAGCCGATGCCACGCTATCTTATGAAATACCAAATGGAATGAACGGCGGCCAGCCACCGGTTTATAAGATGGGAACGGATTCGGCAGCAGCAGTGAGCATGCAGTTAATGATAACTGATGGGCACTACATTAATACTTACCAGATGGCGTTACACTCAGGAAGCTTTTTTGAAAATGCAGTGAGTGATTCAGGCAAGGTTGTATTAAATGAAAAAGCCGTTGGAGTGCTTGGATGGAAAAGCGCAAGCGATGCAATCGGGCAACAAATACGCATACCGGGTGATCCTACTATTTTTACCGTGAAGGGTGTTACTGCCGATTTTCATTTTGGGTCTATGCAACAAACAATTGCTCCAATTATTTTTTTCAATGTAAAGTTTGCACCAAACTATCGTTATCTCTCTTTTAAATTAAAGCCAGGAAATATTGGCGAGGCAATTTCTGCCATAGAAAAAAAATGGGCTGTGCTACTACCAGGCAGTTCCTTTGAATACAATTTCATGGACGACACTTTAAAAAAATTATATAAAACAGAGATACAATTGAAAAAAGCTTCTTATACTGCTACGTTGTTGTCTCTCATCATTGCTTTGATGGGCGTATTGGGGCTTATTTCATTAAGCATACAAAAACGCACGAAGGAAATTGGCATCAGGAAAGTTTTGGGTTCTTCTGTCACCGGCATCATTTCACTATTCATGAAAGAGTTTGTGGGGATTATTGTCATTGCCGGCGTGGTGGCGTTACCGTTAGCTTACATTATTATGAGCAAATGGTTACAAAATTATGCCTACAGGATAAACATAACGGCACAGCCATTTTTATTATCGGTGTTGGTGCTTGGTTTTGTTACCGCATTATTAATATGTATTCAAACTATTAAAGCAGCATTGGCAAATCCTGTTAAGAGTTTACGAACGGAGTAAGGGGTCTGACAAATGACATTAATCGATTACAGTTATCAATGGGCGGTATAGTACGAATTTCTCGTCAACCGAAATAACAGGTATTTGTTCTGATAGCGCTGTAGCTAACAAAAATCTGTCAAATGGATCGCGATGTTCTTCAAAAAAGGGAATAGCCTGATAAGAGAAAATATGATTGTTTAAAACTGGCAAAAGAGTAAAGCCATCTGATAAAAGTTGAGAAGTAATGAATTCAATGCTTACAATAAATTCGGGAAGTTTGCCCAATTTTAATTTGATCGCCATTTCCATCAGGCTGAATTGGCTTACCAACATAACATGGGCTGGATCTTCAATTAAGTCACGTAAAGATGCTTTAAGTTTTGGATTACCTTGTAAATGCCAAATCAATATTTGAGTATCTAACAAATAACGCATTAATACATGTAGTCTTTTAGGTCATCGAGCGGTTCATTAAAATTATCAGGAATACCGATTTTACCTTTTAAACTACCGAAGGGCCGTGTTTGAAGAGAGGAAGATTCAATTTCTTCCAAAAATGTAACTACGACTTTTGATTTTTTTTTAGTTGGCGGAATTTCCTCTAAAACAATCTGTCCATTGTCGTATATGCCTTTAATAGTTGTTAACATATAAATAGGTTGTATTCAAAGTTAAATAAAAAAATTACTTGAAGCAGGGCTTGTGCATTTCGGGTGCATTCAAGATATCGCTCTGGGTTAAAGGTTGTCAACCTTCCAAATAGAGTTTTTAAATCTAAATTAAATTTTTGAAAGGTTGATAATCTTGCGGCATTTTGAAATGCAGCCACAGGGCAAGAACAATTGGTACTTGATAAAAACTTTTGGAAAGTTTCAAACTTCCCAAAAGTTAGCAATCTCTTTTTTTTATAATAATCAAGTTCACAATTAAAATAACCCAGGCAATGATAAAAAATTATTTCAAAATCGCCCGGCGTTACCTGACGAAATATAAATTCATCTCGTTCATTAATTTGTTCGGGCTAACGGTTAGGCTTACCTGCTGCTTGCTTATCACTACTTATATATTTAATAAATTAAGCTATGATAAGTATAATAAAAATACAGAAAACATCGTGTAGCTGCTTCCGTGTCATCAGCTAAGCGGGCAAATGCGTCATGGAATCATCTGGATAATTTCCTTCTGTTTTTTCCCTGTATTGTTTTGTTTAGTAAATGGAAACGCAGGAATTATTAGAGGCCATCCCGTCGTCGAAGTCACTAATCATTCTCTCATCATATATACAAATCCATAAACTCCTTTCGCTTGTTGCGGGCAATAGGAATTTGAGCATTGTTTGACATTATAAGAT
>JALYYM010000154.1 GCA_030946565.1 Bacteroidota bacterium
AAGAAAACAACGCATTGGTATTTTCCGTTACAGGATTATGAAGCCTTCTTACGGCAATACATACTCGAAGATCATAAGGAGTGGAAGAACAATGTGTATGGCCAATGCAAAAGCTGGCTGGATAAAGGTTTGCAGCCACGCGCCATGACACGTGACAGCAATTGGGGCATTAAGGTTCCAAGCCCGCCAGCCCCCGAAGGTGGGGGTGGAAAAGTATTGTACGTTTGGTTTGATGCACCTATCGGCTACATTTCTGCAACGAAAGAATTACTCAGTAACTGGGAAGATTATTGGTGCAAAGAAGATACAAAGCTTGTTCATTTTATTGGCAAGGATAATATCGTTTTCCACTGCATCATATTTCCGGCAATGCTAAAGGCACATGGAAATTTTGTACTGCCGGATAATGTTCCTGCAAATGAGTTTTTAAATATTGAAGGGCAAAAAGTTTCTACAAGCCGTAATTGGGCTGTATGGATTGATGAATATTTAATAGATTTTCCGGGCCAGCAGGACGTTTTGAGATATGTACTTTGTGCCAATGCACCTGAAACAAAAGACAATGATTTTACCTGGAAAGATTTCCAGGACAGGAACAATAGCGAATTGGTTGCAATTTTTGGCAACTATGTAAACAGGACATTTGTATTAATGCACAAGCTTTGCAAAGGCAAAGTGCCGCCATTGCACGGCGATTTGGTAGATGATGCCGATAAGCAACTGGTGCAGGAAATCGCGAATACAAAATTGAAAATTGAAAATCTACTTGAGCAATTTAAATTTCGCGATGCATTATTTGAAGTGATTGATCTTGCACGAAAGGGGAATAAATATATGCAGGATAAGCAACCGTGGATTCTTGCGAAGCAAACTGATGAAGATGGTGAGATAACAACCGATGCGCAAAATAAGATTGATAACTGCCTTCATATTTGTTTGCAGCTTTGTGCTAACCTCGCTGTTTTCATCAATCCCTTTCTACCTTTCACGGCAAAGAAGATGATTCATATAATGAAGGTGGTAGATAAAATGCTGGACTGGGAGAACGGTGGCAGTATGAAATTATTAAGCGTAGGTTATAGCCTCAGGGCGCCTGAATTATTATTTAGAAAAATTGAAGACGCAGAGATTACTGCGCAAATAGAAAAGTTGAATCAGAAGCCAGGTATGAGCAATGAGCAGTCAGCTGCGAGCAATCAGCAATCGGCAATTAGCAATCAGCAATCAGCAAGGGAAATGGAAGAAACAAAAGAAGGCCTTAAAAATATAAAGCCGGAAATAGTATTCGATGATTTTGCAAAAATTGATCTCAAAGTTGGGACTATTGTTTCCGCAGAAAAAGTTCCCAAAGCCGATAAGCTTTTAAACCTTCAAATAGATCTTGGTTTTGAAAAACGAACTATTCTTTCTGGCATCGCCGAACATTTTTCTCCGGAAGAAATAATAAATAAACAAGTGGTAGTAGTTGCGAACCTTGCTCCGAGAAAAATGCGTGGCATAGAAAGCAACGGTATGATTTTAATGGCAGAAGATAAAGAAGGTAAACTATATTTTGTGGCGCCCGATACAGTAATTAACAATGGCTCAACCGTAAATTAATACTTTCGATGAATTATATCTATCAGCTAAAATGCAAACTACAATACACCAGGCCCGTGGTGTTCCGCACTATCCTGGTAAACAGCAATATTACTTTTTACGAATTACATCATCTTCTTCAAATTGTAATGGGCTGGTATAATTGTCATCTTTTTAATTTCAAATACCATGATTATTACCTGGAGTTACCAAACGTAGACGATGATAATTATAACACGATAGGAATGTTTCAAAAGGTGGATCCAAGAAAAATAACTTTAAATGAATTTTTTATTTCTACAAAAACCGTCATAAATTATACTTATGACTTTGGCGATAATTGGATGCACGAGATCACGTTGCAAAAAATAATTGATCCCGAAAAAGTTTCATTTCCATTACCCGTCTGTATAAAGGGAAAATATGCCTGCCCGCCTGAAGACTGCGGTAGCATTCCAGGTTATTACAGGCTTATAGAGGTTATGAAAAATCCAAAGCATAAAGAATACAAGTTCTACAAACAATGGATGGGAGATTCATTTGATATGGAAGAATTTAATATAGATGATGTGAACGAAGAGCTCAAGGGACTAAAAGATTACATTGCTGATTGGGAACATGACCAAAAATTTGACGACCAGGGAAGATTGTTGTTTTAAATCTCAATTTTTTTTTATAAAAAACGCGTACTAAATCCTGGTGCGTCTGTCACACAATAGATAATTAAAAATATTTGTATGGAACAAAACATAGGTTTCATTGGCCTCGGCAGCCTTGGAACACCAATAGCTGTGAACTTACTTGAAAGCGGTTATGCATTGTATGTTTACAATCGCACTGCAGCAAAAGCAAAACCTCTGGGCGATAAAGGCGCTATCGTTTGTGAAAATGTTGCCGCGCTTGCAAAACAATGCTCCATTGTATTTACTATCGTTTCTGATGATGCAGCATTAAAAAGTATTTGCGAAGGAAATGATGGCTTATTGAAAAATCTTGAAAAAGAAAGCCTGCATATTTCTATGAGCACCATTCTTCCGAAAACTGCTGCAGAACTTGCTTTGCTTCATCAACAACATAACCTGCATTATCTCGCTTCTCCTGTGTTCGGCAGGCCGGATGCTGCGGCAGCAAAAAAATTAAACTATGTAATAAGCGGTGAAGAACAATTTCGCCGGCAGGCAGAGCCTTTGCTTAAAACTTCAGGTGGCGCAAACGTTTTTGATTTTGGAGAAACAATTACGGCAGCAAATACGGTAAAGCTTTGCGGCAACTTCCTTATTGCATCAGCGCTTGAGGCGATAGGTGAAAGCATTAACCTTGCAGAAAAAAGCGGCGTGGATGCAAACCAAATGTGGAATATGTTTTCACAAACTTTATTCAATACTCCGCTGTATGCTAACTATAGCAATATTATTTTGCAACAAAAATTTGAGCCTGCCGCCTTCACTATGAAGCTTGGATTGAAAGATATGAACCTTGTGATGGAGCAGGCTGCGGCTGCACAACAGCAAATGCCTCTTGCGCAATTACTTCAAAAAAATATGAAAGCCATTGTTGATAGCGGCAATGAAAATATTGACTGGAGCGCAGTATCAATGGCTGGAAGTGAGTGAAGATTGAGCGCATTTATAAAATAAATTTCATTTGCTTTGCTAATCAAACCAAGCGCATTTAAAAAGTTCAAAAGATGTAAGCGCACAATTTAAAAACTACGGTATGAAAAACAAATGGTTAGTTATTGCATTTATTAGCACGACGGCTTTCTATTCATGCGTAACGTATCGATATATTTATACAGCATCTCCTCCAAACAATCCATATTTTACTAAAAAGAATGAATCAAAATTAAGTGCATCTTATTCTGCATCTTCCAACGGCCACGCAGGCGAGGTTTATGCCGGCGGACTTGATATGCAGGGAGCGTATGCCATTGCAAATCATTGGGCTATTGCAGCCACGTACTTTAACAGCCGGGAAAAAGATACTTATAATTCCGGGTCTGACGGGCCTTTTGATAACTCTGCAGTAAAATATAAAAGAAATTTGGTTGAAATAAGTGCTGGTTATTTTGCACCGTTGAGTGAAAGTAAAACGGTTACTTTTAATTTATATGCGGGCTTGGGATTAGGTAAATTTTTAATTGATGACAATGGAGAAATATTTACAGGAGTAAATTATAACCGTTATCACAAAGCGAACATTACAAAATATTTTCTTCAGCCCGCTTTTAATTTTAGGCCATTAAAAAATTTCCGGCTATCCCTCATTCTAAATAATTCTTTTGTTCACTATGGAAATATTAAAACTTCATATAACGAAACCGAATTACAATATTTTATGTTGGATAAATTAACTAACAAAACAATATTTTTTCTTGAGCCTGCAATCAACTTACAGCTTGGCTTAAACCGGTATCCCTGGCTGAAAGTAGACTGGACTATTGCCGGCATTTCTAATAGCGCAAATACCGAATTTAATGTGAGGCAAAATAATGTTTCAATCGGGTTAAGTTTTGATTTCAGTAAAATGGTAAAAAAAATTAAGGATTAGCTTGGTAATAATAACCTTTCATCCCTTTTTATTAAATCAGCAATAAGTGTACAGTTGATAATAAGGCGGCAATTATTTGGCCTACTCATTCGCTGTTGACATCACTCAAGTTATTAATCACCAATTTATTGACCGGCAATTTACAAATGATGCTGCTGGTATGGAGCAACTAATGGAATCTTTACAGCACGTTTTCATAAATAATTGCTGCCCCCTGCCCCACTCCCACGCACATAGTCGCCAATCCATATTTTACGCCACGCCTTTTCATTTCATACAAAAGCGTGGTGGAGATTCTTGCGCCACTGCAACCTAAGGGATGTCCTATGGCAATTGATCCGCCATTTACATTTACTTTTTCCAGGTCGAGGCCAAGCTCGTGAATACAGGCGATTGCCTGTGAAGCAAAAGCTTCATTCATTTCTATTAAATCAAGGTCACTAACGGAAAGGCCTGCACGCTGTAATGCTTTTTTTGTCGCCGGCACCGGGCCTATTCCCATGATGGCAGGATCAACACCTGCAACGCCCATACTAATTACTTTAGCCATTGGCTTAAGATTGTATTTTTTTACAGAACTTTCATTTGCAAGTAACAACACGGCTGCTCCGTCATTTATGCCTGAAGAATTGCCTGCGGTAACCGTGCCTTCTTTTATGAAGGCAGGCTTCAGCTGGGATAATTTTTCCAGCGAAGTTTTTCTCGGATGTTCATCACCGGAAAAAATAATTTTATCGGTTTTGTTGGGTGTAATTTCTACCGGCACTATTTCATCTTTCCACTTGCCGGCTGCAAGTGCTGCGAAATATTTTTGCTGGCTGCCAAAGGCAAATTCATCCTGCGCATGCCTTGATATTTTCCATTGCTTCGCAACGTTTTCGGCTGTTTCTCCCATGGAATAAGGATAATATTTATCGGTGAGTTTTTTATTGGGAAAACGCCAACCGATAGTTGAATCATAAATCTCGGCTTTCCTGCTGTAAGCGCCTTCTGACTTTCCCATCACAAAAGGCGCACGGGTCATGCTTTCCACGCCGCCTGCAAGAAAAATATTTCCATCACCACATACTATAGCCCGCGAAGCATCCATGATAGCCTGCAGTCCGCTTGCACAAAGCCTGTTCACCGTATTGCCTGGTACAGAAACCGGCAGACCCGCCAGCAACGCAGCCATACGGGCAACATTACGATTGTCCTCTCCTGCCTGGTTAGCATCTCCGGCAATCACATCTTCAATATCGTTCACATCTATTTTACCATTCTTTTTCACGATGGCTTCAATCACACTCGCCAGCAGATCATCCGGGCGAATAGTACTTAGCGAACCACCGAACCCGCCGACAGCGGTTCTTAATGCATCAATCACATACACAGTTTCCATTGAAATTTTAATTTAAACTTTTGCAAGATAATTGTTTCGTGTTGTCTTTTAAGACGAGAAGATTTCTTTGAATTTTAATTAGAATTTTTTTAAGATGAAATTATGTTGAACAGAGTTTTGTTAAGCGAGCTGTAATGGCCGTATTTGCGAAAGTTTTTTATTTACCTTGGTAAATATTTATGAAACTTAGTATCACAATTATATCACTTTTTATTTCAACGCTATGTTTTCCCCAAGTAGCCATAACTGAACAGAAAGTGATAGTTGACAGTGGAAAATATGAATTTAAGCAGCAAGCAAAAAAGGACACAGCCGACTATTCCAAGGCTTTTAGAATCCTATCCAATCAGGTTAAGCAAAATCCAAAGGATGCAGAGTTGAGATACTTTTTAGGCTACGCGATGGACAGACTAAACGCTGATGACGGTAAGGGAATGTTTCAACTTAAAAAAGAAATGACCATTAGAGCTAGTGAACAATTTGAAGAAGTCAATAGGTTAGAACCAATTTACAAAGAAGAGCTTTTCATTTTAGATCCGTATGCCAAGCTTACTTCAATTTGGGGAAGTTTAGCTGAAGCTTATTTAAACCAAAAACTTCTTGATTCAGCTAAGTGGTCTTTTTTAGAGGGTAAAAAAAGAGGTGGCTTCATTGAACCAATTTTAGAATTCAACAGACAACTTTTAAATAGTTGCGACAAAAATGCAATTCTTGTTACTTACGGTGACAACATTACTATTCCTATCTGGTATCTCCAGACAATTGAAAATTATCGAACTGACATTACAATAGTGGATGCCAACTTGATTAATACGATCTGGTATCCAAAATATCTTAAAGCTGAAAGAAATTTAAAAATGAGTTTTTCGGATGCTACTATTGATACTATTGAATATATGCAATGGAAGCCTCAAACAGTTAGTGTTGTTAATGCGAAAGATACCACACAAAAGTTTAACTGGGAATTGCGACCTACTTACATGTACAGTTATATTTTAAAAGGCGACAGAATTCTGCTTGACATAGTGCAACAGAATTTTTACCATAGGCCAATGTATTTTACCAATAATTCAGATTCAACATACAATTTATTTCTTTCTACTTATTTAATTGACGAGGGACTGGTTAACAGAATTGCAAATAAAAGTTTCGATTATGAACACGACATTTTTAATGTGTCAAAGAATCTATACTCTTATAACATATCAAATATCAAGACTGATGAAATTTTGAAATCACGGGATGCCATAAATGTTCTAAATTATTTTCGTTGGGCTTTTTTAAATAATGTTTATCATTTATTAACTCAAGGCAATTATGTCAAGGCAAAAAAGCTGGTAAAACAAATGACAGATAATTTTAGTAAAGACAAACTACCTTTTCCATCAGAAGAAGCTGAAAAATATTTTTCAGACTATTTAAAGGAAGTGGATAAAAACTATCGATGACACATTGCTTGCTCTGTTGATAATCATCAACGGTCTTTAATCGATGGTTGCGGGTGGACAGCTATGAATGATAATTTGCAAAGCAATCCTCTTACTTAACGCCGCTGATCTTTTAGCGGCATCTAATATTTGCATCACTATTATATTATTTCAAAGAAGACTGATCATCGGTTCCGCGAATTTTATTTTGCACACTGCCGTAAAATAAGTAAGCACAGCAATCGCAGCGGACTTTATTCGATTCGGCTTTTCCTTATCTTCAGCTTTCTTAAACTTCAGTTCCGGGCTTGATAACATAAAATCCTATAGCACATTAATATTTATCATCGGCACTACTAATTATAATTAACCAACTATTTTTGATTTTATGCTTCATGACCGCTATCATATCGACAGTTCTCCTGACTTCCTTGATTTTGAGTTTATCAGCGTTGGACCAAAAGGTAGTGTGATAAAAGTTGTTCGCTATCGGGAAATTAACGTTAAAGGCATTTACAATCTTGGCTTTGGCGACAAAGAGCTTGTTTCAGGATATATTAATGACTTAAGCGTTACTAATAACAGTGACAGCCAGAAAGTGTTGGCGACCGTGGCAAGAACACTTTATCTATTTACAGATCATTATCCTGATGCCATTGTCATTGCATCAGGAAGTACAGCCGCCCGGACGAGGCTTTACCGTATGGGCATCACCAACAACCTTACAGCTATTGAACAGGATTTTTTTGTGCTTGGACTTACGGATACTGATTGGGAACCATTTCGTAAGAGTATAATATATCACGCATTTTCTGTGCGGCGGAAATACTAAATTTGTAAATATTATGAAAACGCAAAAAGAAAAAACAACAGGTAAAAAAAGAGTTCGCAAAGACTATACTATAAAACCTTCACTTCAAGGTAAGTATGACGACCAGCCGCTTTTTCAAGCTAAAGTAGATCGGGCAAATTTTATCCTGAAGAAATTTGGTGTTCCTAAGTTTGACGATGCTAAATGACCAGCATCAGAGTGATTAAAATTAAAACACCTCACTCTTTTACAAATGAAGTGTTGTATAATCCTTGATTCAAAATAGATTTTATAGCTTCTGAATCTTCTTCTGTAAGACCTACATAAGGACTAATCTGTACGAAATTTTTTTTCAAAAAATAAGGAAGGTCATTTAAAGATTTATCATCATCTATAATTACAAAATCTTCCTTAACATTATTGACATTAAAGCAATTTACAATCTCATCCCTTGCGACTAAGGTTATTAAAGTTTTCAGGCAGCGATTTTATATTTTCAATATTAATACCTCTATTCCTGAAAATGTTTTTCCATTCTTCGTTGCTAAACTTTGACTTATGTGACGTTGTAAGTACAATTGTAACCTCTTCAGAAATTAAACTTTGAAGTGC
>JALYYM010000159.1 GCA_030946565.1 Bacteroidota bacterium
TGCTCCTCAAGAAAAGTAACCATCACTTCGGCCCTTGATTTTACAGGTGGATCTTCGCAAAGAATAATTTTACCCTCATCGTAAACGCCTTTAATTGTTGTAAGCATAATTATTGTTTTTACAAATCTAAAATAAATTATTGCATGAGTTCAGGAGTCTTACAAGATGAAAGCTATATTCTTACTTTTTACCAAACGATTTCAATTTTGATTTTATATAGTTGAAATTTTTCGTCTTTATAGTTATAGCCGTCCGTTCAAAATCCAAAGCTAATAGATCCAGATCAAAGGGATCACATGTAGTCCTTTAGCTCATCAATCGGTTCATTGAAATTATCAGGAACTGAAATTTCGCCTTCTAATCCACCCAATATCCGCTTAGGTTTTGCACTTGCTTTTTTAAGCTCAGGTAAAAAAGTAATAATTATATCTGCCTTTACCTCCTTTAAAGAGGGCTCCTCTGTTAGAATGATTTTGCCGGGGTCGTAAACTCGCTTAATTGTTGTAAGCATAAATATTTGTTTTCAACAATCTAACAAAATAGGAAACCATCTTTTTTAAAATTTCAAAAAAAAACTAATTAAACGTTTGTTTAATTTCAAACAGTTGTTTAGTTTTGCACTCCGATTTAAAATGGACGCAAAAGAAACTATATTGTCAACAGCTATGAAACTCTTTGGTGAAAAGGGTTTTGAAGGTACTTCCGTACGTGATATTGCAAAAGTGGCTGATGTGAATCTTGCCATGATAAGCTACTACTTCGGTTCAAAAGAAAAATTGTTTGAGCATGTGGTGGATTATAAGTCGGCCAGCATAAGAGTAGTATTTGCAGAACTGGCAAAATCTTCCATACCGCAGATAGAAAAAGTTGATAAAATAATTGACAGCTACGTGGAGAGAATGTTTACCAATCCTCAGTTCCATCATTTGCTACACCGGGAACTTTCACTTCACCAGCGGCCACAAATGCATGATGCTATTTCAGAAATACTTCTCAGGAATGTGGTAACTATAAAAGGCATTTTTCAAACTGGCATTGATTCTGGTGAATTTAAAGAAGTAGATACAGAACTAACCATTGCTACTTTGATAGGCACTATCAATCATTTGCTTATTTCAGAATCAATGTGCCGCAAGCTATTAAATAAGAGTAAAGACTTTAATCCATTTACAAGTAAAAAATTAAAAGAAAGAGTGAGTGAACATTTAAAGCAATTAATGCGTTCTCACTTGTTGATAAATAATAAATTTGATAAAAGATGAACAGGAAGCGGACAGCATATCTTAAAAAAAGCAGGAAGAGGTTTTTTGGAATATTGGTTTATTTTATTACCAGCATTTTTCCAATACTTGTGCAGGCACAGAAGGTGCAGGCACAGGATACAAGGCCTATAACGTTGAAAGAAGCTATTGATCTTAGCATAAAAAACAGTAAGCAACTACAGGCATCTTCAGCCCGTAATGAGGAAGCTGCGGGCGCTTTAAAAGAAGCACAAGACAGAAGGTTGCCGGATGTAGATGCAAGTGGCTCTTATCTCCGGTTAACAAATCCCAATGTTTCATTAAAAACAAAAGCCTTTGGAGGAGGTGATAGCACGGGCGCCAAACAAAACCCCACCGTAAACCAGGCAATGTATGGAATTGTAAATGTTACACTTCCAATTTACGCAGGTGGCAGAATCCGCTATGGCATTGAATCTGCAAGATATCTTCAACAGGCAACTATGCTTGATGCAGAACATGATAAGGAGGCTGTGATTTTGAATACCATAAATGCATATATCAATTTATACAAAGCAGGCGCTACAGTAAATGTGGTAAGAGAAAACCTGCAACAGTCTGCTCACCAGGATTCTGTTTTTTCACGCCTTGAGCAAAATGGATTGCTGGCGCGAAATGATCTTTTAAAATCTCAATTGCAAACTTCCAACATCGAGCTTTCTCTTTTAGATGCAGAAAATAATCGGAAGATTGCGAATGTGAATATGAACCTGATGCTCGGTTTACCTGAAACCACCACCTTAATTCCTGATTCTTCAAAATTCGAAGATGCACTAAGTGTAAAGAACCTGGTAGAGTACGAAACACTTGCTATGCAAAACAGGAAAGATGTACTTGCCCTTAAGTTCAGGCAAAAGGCCGCCACCACAGGCATTGCGGCCACAAAGGCGGAAATGTATCCTTCCGTTGCATTGACAGGT
>JALYYM010000163.1 GCA_030946565.1 Bacteroidota bacterium
CGCGGGTATTCAACAAAAAACCACTACCTAACGGTAAGGATTACACGCAAAAGAGCGACTCTGTCAAATTAGTTTTACCGGAACAAAACATTATAGCAACAGATTCTACTTTAATGGATACAAATAATATTCATATAACCAGGCCGGAAATTGATAGCCTTCAAAAAGAAACTGTTGTAAGGGCAGATACGGCAACTAAAACGGATTCTGTAAGATATTTTATTGCTTTTCATCATGTCAAAATTTTTAATGATTCACTTCAAAGTGTTTCTGATAGCCTTTTCTTTTCATCCAGGGATTCCATATTCCGCCTGTATAAAGATCCGGTAATCTGGAGCGGGGGAAGCCAGGTGACCGGGGATACTATTTTTCTTTATACAAAAAACAAAAAAGCAGATAGGCTATATGCTTTTGAAAAATCAATGCTTGTAAATAAAACTACAGAAGGATTTTTTAATCAGATGGCTGGTAAAACATTGAATGGATATTTTGTTGATGGAAAGATAGATTACATGCGGGTGAAAGGTTCGCAGGCAGAAAGCATCTATTATGCCCGCGATGATGATAGCGCGTACATCGGCATGAACAGGGCTTCCGGTGATGTTATAGATTTATATTTTAAAAACAGCAGCCTTACAAAGGTGTTGTTTGTAAATGATGTAAAAGGAAAAATGTATCCAATGAGAGAGATACCTGCTGAAGAGAAATCATTGAAAAATTTTATCTGGCTTGATGAAAGGCGCCCAAAAAACAAACTGGAGTTATTTGAATAATTCTTAAGGCAATAATCCTTTTTCTTCTTCGCTATCTGCAATTTTTAAATCGGGAAAAAGAGAGACAACCATCATAACTATTGAACTTACTATTAGCAAGTAAAGTCCCGCTTTTTTCTCGGGACAATAAGCATTATAGCAGGAAGTAAATAAAATGTATGTTCTCACCAGGTAGCCAATATTTATCGCTGATAGAATCAAATGCAATCTCTTCGCCCAAATTTTATCGAAATATATTAATACAATTGATGCAATTGCAAAAAACATAATAAACATTCCCGGCTTGCCATACATATTTTCCTCAGAAAAAAAACCAGTAAAGTTTTTTCCAATATCAGCATAATATGCCCACGGTATGAAGCAACTTATGATCATTAATGCGCACGCCGCAAAACCAATTATTTTATAAAACTTCATGCGGAGTATTTTATGAGTAATCCTGTAATTATCGCGATGCCCATGCTTAAAAGGGTTCCTATCACAAGATATTCTGTCTTAATTTCCTGCCGGTCTTTTTCGTTAAAGCGAATAATTCCCTTAGCCGCTATCAATAAGCCGATAGCAGAGTATTGATTTTGCAATACGAAAATCAGGATAATAATTCTTTCAACTACGCCGATCCATTTACCCGCACTTGCCAGGTTTTCAGAATCAGGAATCTGGTCGCGCCAGTTTTTAGTAAGCTGCCCGATTAAAATGCCGGCAGGCATTGTAAGAAAAACACCGGCAGTTGTTATAAGCCAAAAATGTTCATTGGTGTTCAGCCCGCTCCACCCCTGCTTCACATCGGCCCATCTTATAAATGTAAAATACCAACACGCAAATATTACCAGCAAATGCAACAGTTGGTCTGCCAGGAAGTAAACAACATTTTTCTTTTGGTAAGATTTCCAGCCATCAATAAGCGTATGTGTAATAAGAATTATTAAAGCAACCAGCCAATACCTCCACCCAATTAATATCCAGGCGGCTAAGGCCGTTACAAAGCCATGCAGGTATAATTTGCCTGAAGCAAAATGCTTTTGATTCCGGCTTTCTATCCAGCTTGAAGGCTGTAGAATAAAGTCTGTTAATAGATGCGCTAATAACAATTTTATCAGCCATATAGATTCAATAATCATCTTTCAACATTGATTAACTTATTGCCTGCACTAACAATTGATATTGATTTAAAATCTTTTCAATCTCAGGCCATCTGCCGGAACTCACATGCTGGCTGATTGTGCTCTTCGATTTTTTTAATCGCTTTACAACATCCTGTTGCAGGCCGCCCTTTAATAATTCAAAAATTACCTTCGCTTGCTTTGGCGTCATCCTGCTAAAAATTGAATTTATATAATCCGATATTACCTGGAAGCTGATGTTAGCCGTTTCATTCGCCGTTACAATTACCAGTCTTTGCGAAGTTTTTTCAAGTTCATCAAAAGCCCTGCCTGACAAAATAAAAGCTTCTCCTTTTGCCGCCCCAAGTGCTTTAACCCGCTCTTTCACCTCACCAATTCCTATACTTATCTTAACATCAGCTTTAGTTGTATCGGTAATACTTATCCCTGCTGTCCTGCAAAGTAAAGCAATACGCAAAGAATCGCCGGGTTGTTTCATTAATGCCTGGAAACTATCTCCCCGGTAAAATTCATACTTAAAGGGACTGAGAACCTGTTCTATAATTTTTACCAGCCCCCTTTCCTTTGATGAAGTGAGCTTTGTTGAATTTACAATATCCCCGGTAAGAACTGCCTGCATAAAATTGGTCTAAAACACAAACATACGAATTATTTGATATTCCGTACAAATATACGAACAAAGCAAAAGTTCGTATATAAACACGAACTAACCATATATTCGTATATAAACACGAACTGGCATTTACTTCAACTGATTTTATTAAATCTTAAGAGCATAAACAAACGTGCATACATACCAGGGTATACATTTTAAATTATCATCTATCACCTTATCCAAATTCAATCCGGCCACGCATTAAATTTTAAAGGTTAGCATAGGCAAAGTGGCGATGTAGTTTTATAAATTATTATTTTTAAAAAATCCAACGAAGAGTAGTACTTTAATTGTTCAATTAAAATTATTCATGTATGGAACAGTCAGCTATGGTAGTAAAAGATACCAGCGCAAACCCGGCGCCACTTGGTTTATTGGCGTTTGGGCTTACAACCGTTTTACTCAACCTGCACAATGCAGGAATTTTTGAAATGAACTCAATGATCCTTGCCATGGGAATTTTCTATGGCGGCCTGGCACAAGTTATTGCAGGTATTATGGAGTCTAAGAAAAATAATACATTTGGCATGACCGCATTTATTTCTTATGGCTTTTTCTGGCTTACGCTCGTTGGCTTAATAGTAATGCCGAAGCTGGGTTGGGTGGCTGCGGCATCTGAAGGCGCGATGATATCTTACCTGGTTATGTGGGGAATATTTACCGGCCTGCTTTTCTTTGGCACATTAGTTATCAGCCGGGCCTTACAATTTGTGTTTGCTACGCTAACGGTCCTGTTTTTTTTATTGGCGGCGGGCGATGCCACCGGCAATGCAAGCCTTAAAACATTTACAGGATATGAAGGAATTATTTGCGGGGCGTCTGCTATTTATGCAGGTGTCGGATCACTACTAAATGAGATGTATGGAAAAACAGTTATACCCTTAGGGCTTGTTATTAGAAAATAAAAATCATCAAAAAATAAAATTTATTTTAATTAACCATGATAGACAATATCCGGCAAAAATTTATCTCTCTTTACAAGGAAGAACCTGTTATCGCAAGGTCTCCCGGCAGAATAAATCTTATTGGGGAGCATACCGATTATAACAATGGATTTGTGTTACCAGCAGCAATTGACAAGGCCATTTATTTTGCTGCATCTCCGCGGGAAGATGATGAGATTCATCTATACGCTTATGACCTCGATGAACATTATCGTGGCAACATTCAGTCAGTTGAAAAAACAAATATGGAATGGCCTGATTTTATTTTGGGCTCTCTTCAGCAATTACAAAAAAACGGTTATCCTGTAAAAGGTTTCAATGGAGTGATCGGTGGCGATGTTCCATTAGGCGCGGGCCTTTCATCTTCAGCAGCCGTTGAGTGTGCATCTTTATTTGCGTTTACTAAAATATTTTCTCTTGATATTGACCGGCTTATGCTGGTAAAACTTGCCCAAAAAGCAGAGAACGAATTTGTAGGAGTGATGTGTGGAATAATGGACCAGTTTGCCAGCGCCTTCGGCAAAAAAGATCATGCAATAAAACTGGATTGCAGAAGCCTTGAGTATGAATACGAACCTTTCAAATTAGTTGATATTGATATTGTACTATTCGATACCAATGTAAAACATTCGCTTGCTTCAACTGCGTATAATGAGCGGCGTGAGCAATGTGAAAAAGGTGTGGCGCTTATAAAAGAGAAATACCCGGAGGTAAACAGCCTGCGTGATGCCACACCGCAAATGGT
>JALYYM010000214.1 GCA_030946565.1 Bacteroidota bacterium
CTTGGCAACGATATAGAAAAAATATTATCAAACTATGGTGAACCATTTTTTGACAGTTCAGCCATACCAAGTTATTATGTAAGCCGCGAGGCAAAAAAATATGTTACCGTTATACTAAATGGCGATGGCGCAGACGAGTTGTTCGGAGGTTATAGAAGATATGTGCCCTTTGCCCATTATGATTTTTTTAAAAAAAATTACCTGATAAAGAAAGGGGCTTCTTTTGTAAAGAGAGCAATGCCGAAAGCCCACAATAAGAAAACTCTTTACAATTATTTATACCGGCTTGCATCTTTGGCTTCCAAATCAAACCTTGAAATTTATCTTTCTGCAGGTGTTGATATTTTTGAAGATTATCAACAATATATCATTGATCCGGGCTTTGATTATCTTGCCCAAATTAAAAAGGATTTTGAGGTGATTGCCGGAAGTAAATTATCGGGGTTAGAAAAGATCATGAACCTCGATTTCGATACTAACTTGTTCGACGACCTTTTGGTAAAAATGGATATTGCTACTATGGCACATTCTGTTGAGGGGAGAAGCGCTTTTTTATCGAAGGAATTGCTGGAGTATGTTCCGGGTATTGCGGATAGTTATAAAATAAAAGGCAGGGTTACAAAGTATTTGCTTAGGGAGCTTGCAAAAAAATATTTACCTCCAGCTTTAATTAATCAGCCGAAAAGGGGTTTTGAAATACCGTTAAAAACGTGGATTGATAACCAGTTAAAAGTGCCGGTTTTCGATTACCTTAATGCAGGCCAGCCCTATTATAAAAATTTTGTAGATCAAAAATTTGTACAAAATTTACTCACCAAAAAAATAAACATATCTTCAGAAAAACGGGCAAAAATACTTTGGACATTGTTTTCCTTAGAAGTGTGGTATAAAAAAGTTTATAAAAATGATTAATGAATTGCGGGGAAAGAAAATTGCTGTTATTGAAAATGGGCTTTTATCAACTTATACAATGCGGGAAGGCCTAATGCTTGCCCTGCTGCGCGAAGGATGTGAAGTGCACATAATTACACATACAAACAAGTTTGTAGCACAGGTAGAAAAGTTAGGTTTGAAAGTTCACAATGTAGGTTCGGGTAATATGAACCCATTTAAAGTTGCGCAATACATATTTAATGTAAGACGCACCTTGCAAAAAATTAAGCCAGGTGTGTGTCTCACTTTCAGCATACGGCCTGCAATCTGGGGGAATCTTATCACCCGTCAATTACAAATTCCTACAATCACGAATATCACCGGCGTAGGGCCGCTGTTCACAAGCAAAAATTTTGTTTACCGAATGGCCCGCACTATGTATAGGAATGCATTAAGCAAAACTGAAAAAGTTTTTTTTCAAAATGCTGATGATATGAATTTGTTTCTCGAAAGAAAATTTGTAAAGGCCGCCATTGCTGAAACATTGCCTGGCTCCGGTGTTGATTATAACAAATTTAAACCCCGTATTTTTAAAGAAAAAGATCATGAAATATTTATCTTTTTATTTATAGGCAGATTAATAAAAGATAAAGGCATCTTTGAATTTTTTGAAGCGGCGAAGTGTATAAAGAAAAAGTATCCTCATACCCACTTTCATATTATCGGGCCTTTCTGGACACAGACGCTGAAAAAAAATACCATTACACATTCTCAATTGCAAAACCGGATAGACGAAGGAATTATTGATTATCTCGGCGAAAAAAAAGATGTGAGAAAATTTATTGCAGAGGCAGATTGTATTGTTCTTCCTTCTTACAGGGAAGGTACCTCAAATATTTTGCTGGAAGCTGCCAGTATGGAAAAGCCCGTGGTTACTACTAACACAACGGGTTGCAAAGAGATTGTAGAAGATGGTATCACAGGGCTACTATGCCGCGTAAAAGATGAAAAAGATCTTGGCGCCAAAATGGAAACAATGCTATTGCTGAGCGAAGAAAAAAGAATTGCTATGGGTAAAAAAGCAAGGCAAAAAATAATAAGAGAATATGATAAGCAAATAGTAGTGAATGCTTACCTCAAAGCAATTAAAGAAGCAATACCTCAAAATCAAAAACAATTTGCTGAACTCCCTTCATATAAATAAAGTTTCTTTTTTGAATTCAAACCTTACAAGGCTGTTTTTTGTAATAGAGTAAATTACTTCACTATGCTCTTTACAATAAAAGATATTGAAAATCTTTCGGGTATTAAAGCGCATACCATTCGTATATGGGAGCAGCGTTATTCTTTTTTAAAACCGCAACGCTCTGATACTAACATCCGCTACTACACAAATGAAGATCTTAAAACCATTTTAAACATTGCGCTCCTTAACAAGTATGGCTTCAAGGTTTCTCACATAGATAAAATGAGCCCGGAAAAGATTGCGGAAAATGTACTCTCACTTTCCGACTCGGGCGCCAAAGACCATTTGACGGTAAACCGCCTTTTGGAGTGTATGGTTGATTATGAGGTAGAAAATTTTGAAACTATTCTTGACAAAAGCCTCAACACATTTGGGACGGAGAAGATGGTGCTTAAAATAATCTTTCCTTTTTTAGAAAAGGTAGGCGCATTATGGGTTACAAACCATGTAAACCCTGCCCAGGAGCATCTTGTAAGCAACGTTATCAGGCAAAAGATAATTGTAGGAATTGATTCATTACCGTTCAAAAAAACATCGTCGAAAAAAGTTTGTTTGTTTTTGCCTGCGGGCGAATACCATGAAATTGCTTTACTGTTAGTGGCTTATTTGCTTAAGAAAAATGGAATAAAGACTATCTATCTGGGTGCTCATACGCCTTTCACCGAACTTGAAACAGTTATAGAACATCATAAACCAAACTATATCTACACACATATTACTTCCTCTTCAAAAAATTTTAATTTCGAAAATTTCATTGCTACGCTCGGGAAAAAATTTAAGCATTGCCAGGCAATAGTCTCCGGCAGGTTTACCGAAAATTATGAGAAAAAAATTCCGGCCAATGTCAGTTTTAAAAAGTC
>JALYYM010000256.1 GCA_030946565.1 Bacteroidota bacterium
TGTGTTTTTATATACAACGCACTTCCTGTCTTTTGGTCTGACATGTTTTCGTAATCAGGATTGCCTTTTTCATTTTTATTTTTATCCATTTTATTAATAAATTTTGGAACATTATTATTATTCAAAGGTGCATTTATTAACCCCATGAAGTGTTACACAATTATTGAAAAAGGTTGTATCATTCACTGATTTTTAAGTGTGCTGCATTTATTTTTTTTAAGTTGATTTCAAAGAATTGGAGCTATTCCGGTTATCTTTTAATTTTTAACCGCAAAGGAAATATTTATAGTGTTTTATGGAGAAGCCGAAGGCTTTGGGTTGCAAAAATGATAAATTCATTTGTGACAATCTTCGACAAAGTATAGATAATATACTCCTCAGAAATGATAGAACAAGCCTGACGCGGGGCTCAGTCCTCGTACCCGGATTTTATTATTGTGGAAATCATTTTGAATTGTTCATTAGCATTGAAGCAATGACTGGTGTGTGCAGGTATCACAATTCCCTCCCCTAATTTAAGCGTGTATTTCTTTTCGTTAATACTAACGTCAGCAGCTCCGTCAATTATTTGAATGAAGATATCAAAAGGAGAGATCTTTTCGCCTAATTCTTCACCTGCATCAAATGAGGAAACAGTTACATTCCCCGTAGTTTTTTTTATGATGGTTCTACTTACTACCGAGTTGGGTACATATTCAATGATCTCTACAATGATGCGTACTTCAGATTTTTTCATTTCAACCCCGGGAGTACCATTCATCAGGTGATTGTTCTTCATGCTATCTTTTTAAAAAAGTAAAATTGGCAATAAAACTGAGTAACGTTTTAATTGAATTTGCATACAGCTTTCAATCGACAAAAATTTTATAACCGCCATTATTAAAATTAAAGAATGTATGACCGTAAAATGTTACATAATATTCTAAATAAGTTGCATCATTCACTGATTATCTTTGTTCATTGCTTCAATTTCTGTTTTCTCCTTTTTTATATCCTGGCGGATAAGGCCGAATAAGCTCATGTAAATATTGGCTATCCACACTAAAGAAAATCCTGCTATAATATAGCCTCTCCAGTCACTCATCAACAACTTGTAATTAGTTAGAAAAAGAAACAGGATTGTTATGTAATGGCTAAAGCAATACTCACACGTAAAGAGATAAAAGAATTTTCTTTCCAATAAAGTTTTGCCATTTCTATCCCGATTGCTGCAATATGCTCTTGGCTCCTTAAAAACTTCTTCCTGCGTAACTGTCCATGCGATGCAGGCAATGGGGATCGCTAATAAAAAAAGCCATTGAATTTGCAGTTGTTGGTCATTAGTCGTTCAATAAAAGTTTATTGAAAAATTAGCACTAGTGTCATGTTAAGTATACCTGACGTATATCCCACAAAGGCATTAAGGCCACAAAGTAATTTCTTTATTACGCTTAGTGGCTTTGTAAAAAGTCCATTGCGTTATAACAGCCTTAACCTAACACTAGCTTATATAAGAGAAACTTCTCATCTTTATTTAAACTCATTTATTCTTTTGTTGACGGGCCCTATACAATAACTGTTTTGCAGTTTCAGTAGTGAGGCTGGATTTTGACTTGTTATGATACTACTGTGTAATTGCCTTTTTGAATAGAATGTTACCTGATTACACACAACTCTTTAATCTTTCATAGATTGTCAAGTGAAGTTCGTTTTTTATGTTTGAGGGATTTAAAAAAAGAAGGTGATAACCCGGTTATTTTTTTAAATTGATGCGAAAGATGGGCAACGCTGCTGTATTGAAGCTTTAATGCAATTTCGCTAAGATTTAGTTCATCATACAGAATCAACTCTTTTACCTTTTCTATCTTATGGGTGATGATATAATGTTCTATGGTAGTTGCTTCTGTCTCTGAAAAAAGATTAGAGAGATAAGTATAATCATACTTTAATTTTTCGCTCAGGTAATTTGAAAATTTTATTTTGGGTAATTCATCTGCATAATGAATCATTTCGATCACTACACTTTTTATTTTTTCAACTAGTATGGCTTTTTTATCATCCATTAATTCAAGTCCTGATTTGTGGAAAGCAATTTGTATTTGCTTGCGCTGTGTCATTGTAATGTTTTCTATTATCTCCACTTCTCCCAAATTAACAGCAACATAATGAATGCCGAGTTTATCCAATTCCTCTTTCACCACCATTTGGCAGCGGATACTTACCATATATTTGATATAAAGTTTCATTGTTATTACGCTTATTTAAACAGTAACGGAAATCACACTTGGGGTAAGAAATCCTTTTTTCAAATTAATTCAATTTAATGTTCATAGAAATTATTACAGGCATGGACAAATGAATGCCATGCCGAAACAGCTTAAACACTAAATCATATCTGGAAACTCTGAATGGCTATGCGAATATCTGGTATAGGCGGATGGTAACTTCGGACAAAGTATTTGATATCAGGAGAAGCCTGTGAAAAAAAGAAAACGTCAATATTAGAAAAGGATGAAATAAATGCTGTAACGAATACGGGATTAATTACAAAACTTAATGAAGGAGAAAGAGCTTTGTCGAGCTGAGCAAACTGTGTTACTTTATCATTGCAGCAATCATCCTTACCGTCTTTTGATTTGTGATGGTCATTATCTGCTTCGTCATGATGTTTTGTTGCTTCATTATGATGAATGTGTTTTTTACCATCCGCATGTACATGCAGAGAAGTTTTAGCAGCTTTTTCATCATGGTGAGGCCTTGCGTCATCAGCATGTTTATGAACAGTACCTTCTGTGGCTTCTTCATGGTGATGCGTAGAATTAAACCCCATATCTATGCCGACGGCACAAGCAAAACCTACTAATGTATTCACGGAAAATACTATTAACAGGAATGCGGCTTTTAATTGTATGGATATTTTGCTGGTCAAGACTGTGCAAATTATGGCTATTAGCTTATTTCACAAAAATAGCTTAAGCATAACTCAACCAACTTATATAGGAAGGAGATTTATAAAATTTCAAGATCATACAGTTGTAAATATTTTCATCTACACCTCTTTAGCGATTTTTTCCATGATCCGGTGACGGAACTAACAGATTTCGGTTGTCTCTTATTTTGTTATGTGGTAGTATCTGGTCACCATTTTGAAAGACAGCAGGTAAATAAAAAAGGGCAAGACCATGAATTGTAAAACCGGCGAAAGGCCTACCTTAAAAAACGGGATTAATGGCATAGTGTCGGCATAACTCCAGGTTCCAATTGATAAATGCCTTGTTTCTGCAACAACAGCGCCTATGCCCCCTGTTAGTATTAAAATTATGATCCTGCTTGCTGAAAAGTTTTTGATCCAAAGAGCATTTTTATAAATAAATGCAAAACCCAAGTAAATCAGCAGCACCATTATGACATCAGCGACCGAAGCTAATACACAAAAAAGAATATGGTCCCATTGATATGCGCCTCCTTTGTACAAGGGAATTTGCAAAATTTCCCAGGCGGCATTGAGAAGAAAGGCAATGATGATTATTGCAAATACATATCGGTAATAAATTTTTTTTTGATTTGTCTTTTGCAATAAAATGGTAAACAATAAAATGTCAACCAATACAGCTATCCCGGGTATAACGATAATCGAGAGCGGCAAGTCCTGCATTTTAGTTTTAAATTTTAACTGAAATAAATATCCCGTTAGAGAAGGACAAAGATAAAGCGGCGCCATTTTCAATTTGGTTTTTCAGCAACTGCAGTTTTCTTCTCCCTGGTAAATATAAAATACAACCCAACTAACATAAACGGGATACTTAATATCTGCCCAAGATTAAGGGGCAATGTAGCTTCAAAAGGTTCCTGGTTTTCTTTTGCAAATTCAATAATAAAACGGGCAACAAACACAAGTACCAGGAAGAGGCCGAATAAAAATCCTTTTGGCAAAAGCAATCCTTTCTTTTTATAAATAAACCATAACAGGCCAAATATAAACAGGTAAGAAAAAGCTTCATAAAGTTGTGCCGGGTGGCGGGGAATTAAATCGACTCTTTCAAAAATAATACCCCACGCCAGGTTTGTTGGTTTGCCAATGATCTCGGAATTGAAAAAATTTCCGACCCTTATACAAAAACCTGCAAGCGCTACCACGATCACTAATCTATCTATTACCCATAAGAAAGATTGTTTGTATTTTCTGCAATACAAAGCTACCGCAATCAAAATTCCTATTGCCCCTCCGTGGCTCGCCAGGCCTTCGTAGCCTGTTAATTCAAAACTCCCGTTGGTAATTTTAAAAGGGAGAA
>JALYYM010000508.1 GCA_030946565.1 Bacteroidota bacterium
GAGATAGCGCCGTACATTACTATAGGAGGCCGCGTCCACATCAATAGAAAAAGTTGACAGCGGATCATCTGATACTTTATGAAAACCATTCTCAACGATATTGTCGTATTCCTCCGTATTGTATTCCTCGTCCTGCAAATTATTCCGTGGATACCCCGCAGGGCTGGTGCCGGTTATATATAAACCGCTTACCTTTCCCTGCAACATTTTTGCCTTTGCAGCGCTATACCCCGGTACCACCATAGCCGTTAATTCACTTGAAACAGGCTTCATAATTACATTAACAATTTTTCGCTTATTTATTTTCACCTTTTGTGTTTCATAACCAACACCCGTAAACGAAAGATATTTTTCATTTTCATCTGCAACTATTTTGTAGGTTCCTCCGCTATCTGCTGTAACATGAACGCCTCCCGCAGTTACCGTGACATACGGAACCGCAACGCCATTCCCATCTTTTATTTGCCCGGTGATAGTGATTGTTTCCTTTTTGTGAAATGCTGCGAATAATATAAAAATTGAACACAGCAATAAAATGATTTTTTTCATAAACTTAATTTCTAAAATGATGGGCTGTGCAGAATTCATTAGGGAATTGCTGCTATGAATGATCTTTAGAACAGGATGCGGCTTTTTTAAGAATTACATAAATCGTTCAGAAAAATATTTGAATAACTTTATTGCCTTGGCATTTATAAAAAACATATTGTCTGCTGAAACTGACCAGGAACTTGTGCAGCGATACAAGAAGGACAGTGATATGGCTGCATTGGGAGAATTATACAATCGCTATATGGAACTTGTGTATGGCGTTTGCCTTAAATATCTGGAAGATCGTGAAGAAGCGAAAGATGCCGTCATCAATATATTTGAAGAGCTCGTAACCAAGTTAAAAAAATATGATGTTGATAATTTCAGGGGGTGGCTGTACCGGCTTGCAAAAAATTATTGCCTGATGAAAATCCGCAGCGACAAAAAATATCCCACACATGTTGATGCAGACATTATGCATTTACCGGAAAATATTCATCCTGATAATGTAATGGAAAAAGAAGAAAGCCTTAGCAGCATGGAGTACTGCATTGAGCAGTTGCCGGACGACCAGAAGCAGGCAATTCAATTATTTTATCTTAAAGAAAAATGCTACAAGGACATAGCCGAAACGACCAACACAGACATCAATAAAGTAAGAAGCTTTATTCAGAACGGCAGGAGAAATTTAAAAATATGCATGGAGAAACAAGCTTTGCAAAAAGCATGATCAATGGAAAAAAATAAAACATATACCGCTTTAGATTTTGCCCGCTATTACGCAGGCACTATGCCGTCTGCTGAAATGAATGCCCTTGAAAAAGCTGCCCTTGAAGATCCGTTTCTGGCTGATGCGCTGGAGGGTTATGCTTATAGTAAGGATCCTGAAAGTGATGTTGCGGCGATCCGTGAGCGGCTCGCAGAAAACAGGAAAAGTAAAAAAATGTTTTCTATTTTATCATTGACGCAAAATACATGGTGGCGCGTGGCTGCCTTAGTGATCATCATAGCGGGCGCCGGCTATTTATTTTATCGCACCAACAATATGGCTCCGCAAAATTCACTTGCAGATAATGACCGTACAAAGTCACCGGCGAAGGTTGAAGCGCCTTCATTAGTTTTAAAAGATACCGGAGCAAATAATGAAGTTGCTTTTGAAAACAAGAAAGTACCAAAAGCTGATAAGATTAATAGGGTTTCTTTACCAAAACCAAAGACGGTTATACAACATGAAATAAATAACCCGCAACCGATAACAAATGCAAATGCAGATAAAGAGGCTACTTCGTTGATGATGGCAAAGGCCGATCCTGTTGCAAACAATAATGCTTTGCCGCGATCAATAAATAAAAAAGATACAGCAAAACAATATATGCTCACTGGTAAAGTGACAGATGAAATTGGTGTACCAATTCCTAATGCAACTATTACATTTAAAAATAAACAAGAGGAAACCATTACCGACACAAGCGGGAGCTTTTCGTTAATATCTGCTGACAGCAACGCGGCATTGGTTGCTTCAGCTATTGGTTTTTCTCCAAAGAATTTTCTCTTAAAAAAAGATGTACAGCCAACTATTACGATGTCCAGGAGCGGAGCAAACCTGGATGAAGTTGTGATAACGGGATATGCAACTAAACGAAAAAAAGCATTGGCTCCTTCAAGAAATTTACAGGGAAAAGTTGCAGGTGTTCAAATAAAAAAACAGGCAATACAGCCTTTTCCTGTAAACGATAAATTCACCAAATACCTGCAGGAGAATTTAGTGTCGATGTATGATAAAAACAATAACCGGCTCACGGGAGAAGTAGTGCTTTCATTTAGCATTAATAAAAAAGGAAGGCCCCGGAATATCAAAGTCTTAAAATCAACCTGTGAAGATTGCGAAGAGCAAGCGATACATTTATTAGAGAATGGCCCGGATTGGGAAGGCCGGGAAAATGTTGCAGGA
>JALYYM010000279.1 GCA_030946565.1 Bacteroidota bacterium
AAGCTGTGCGCAACTTTCACCGATACGGTTACGGTTTTGCTGTAATTCATTTTACCATCAAGATCAACTATTGAAAGCCTGTAGAAATTAGTTCCAGCCATTGGCATATTATCATTGAAAGAATATGAATTTTCTGATGAAGTGGTTCCTTGTGCATTCACATTTCCAATCTTTTTAAAAGTTTGGCCGTCCCTGCTTCTTTGTACTTCATAATAATTACTCTTTATCTCCGAAGATGTTTTCCAGGAAAGCTCATTCGATTCTTTATTATTTTTAGCTGAAAAGTCAGTAAGCGTTACGGGAAGTACACCGGCTGTAATCAAAGGGTTTCGTGCCATCCATTGGTAGATATTTTGATTAATACCATCAATTAAAAAATTGTTAGGAACGTGGCCGTTACCACCATAAAATTGCTCCCAGCAGCAATGCCCGCCACCACTATAATTGGTAGAAATATAAATGCCATGCGTAGGCCTAACATAATCCATTTGTGTAGTGCGTGTAAGAATATCCCTGCCATCGTTTATCTGTTCAAAGCCTAATAATTTTCCACCCGAGCTAGAGAAATTATCAAACAATTGTGGATACGGTTGATTATCGTCAGGCCTTACTCCTTCTACTTCTACCACCGTTGCAACCTGGCTTGCATACGTGTACGGGCCACCGAGAGGATCGCCAGTTACAAATGTTGTTGCAGCCCATCCACCCATTGATAAACCGGTTAAATGCATTTTAGTATCATCAATTCTATAAAGCGATTTTAAGGCCTGTAATTTGGGATTCACATTTGCTTCCGCTGGCCAGGCAGAAGAAGGCTGCAGGCTGATAACAATAAATTTTACACTGTCTGGTCCTATCAAAACATTTCCGTTCCATCCCTGTGAGATAAATGCGCCTGGGCCGTTCATAATAACTTTTGAAGCTGTGGTGCCTACTTCCCCAAGGCCGGGAAAGAAGATAATCGTTGGATATTTTGTTGTTGGGTTAGCATTGTAATCCCATGGCAAATGCACGTAAGCATTCCAGCCACCAACGTTGATAAGCGATTGTTGCGCAGAGACGTTATTTGCCATTTGAAAGATTACCAAAAAAAATAAAATTGAAAGGCGCTTCTTAAATGTAGAATTGTTTTTCATAGATAAATATTTATAAGGATTATTAGGATATGTATCAGCGTTTCAATTCTACTAACGTGAACGGATAAGTCTTATTTTGCAGCAATGTAAAATCGAGTACAGTTACAGTTTTTGTCCGTAATTATTACATGCCGGTTTTGCGTCGAAGCGTAATTCTACCAAAAGTTTTTTACGTTGGATGTCGAAGATGGAGAGAGAGTAAAGGGGATTACAAGGGGAGAGAAAAATGATGGGCTAATTACTTAATAAGCATAGCTACTCCATACGCTGCTCCGGCTGCTAATGCACCAATCATCATAATTTTTAAAGCACCTGCAAGCACCGGCACTCCGGTAATCTTACTTTTAAAATAACCAAATATGAAAAGGCATATTAGCGTAGCAAAGATGGAAAATTTCAATGCTTCTTTGGAATCAGAAATAAAAAAATAAGGGCTCAAAGGAATGATGCCACCTGCTATGTAAGACACACCAATGTTCAAGGCGCTTTTTCTTGCCCGCTTTGGATCTGGTTCATCAAGTCCCAGTTCAAACTTCATCATGAAATCAACCCATTGTTTTTTATCGCAGGCAATTTCTTCTGTGGCCCTGTTTTGCAATTCTTCACTAAGGCCAATATGTTCAAAAAAGTCTTTTACTTCCTGCTTTTCCATTTCTGGAATGCGCTCCACTTCGGCATATTCTCTTTTCAATTCGCTGTTGTAGTGGTCTTGTTCTGTCTTTCCTGCAAGGTATCCGCCAAGCCCCATCGCGATGCTTCCTGCGGCAATCTCGGCGATACCTGCAATAACTATAATGCCGCTTGCAGTAACAGCCCCACTTAAGCCCGCAGCAAGTGCGAAAGGAACAGTAAGGCCATCACTCATACCAATCACTACGTCTCTTATCAGGTCGGAACTTTCGAGGTGTTCTTCTTTATGGTGGTGATGGTGATCGGGCATTGTTGGTTAATTGGTTGATTGGTTGATTGGTTGATTGGTTGATTGG
>JALYYM010000284.1 GCA_030946565.1 Bacteroidota bacterium
ATTTTCATGGATCTTTGGATACCTACTATCGGTGGCGAAAAAGCCGTGATGTTGCTGAAAGAAAACACGGCTACTAAAAACATTCCCGTCATTCTCTTTTCTGCAAATGGAGAAATAAAACAGATAAGCCATAGAATAAAAGCAGATGGCTATTTGGAAAAACCATTTGGCATAAGCCGGTTCCGGGAGATTATTAAAACAAGCGCCCGGAAATAAAGATTTGTAAATAATAACCCGCTTTAGTAAGGTTCACTCTTTCTTCGTGTACACCACCTATTCATGGGTACACCAACGATTGATGACTCTTTCATTGTGCCGGATATTAAAAGCTAGTTGACGTGTGATCTTCCAGAATATTATTAATTCAGATACAGTGTGGAATACATTTGCTTACATAGAAAAGTTATTGGCTACGCTAATTTTTGTTTATTATTGATCTTATCTTTATTAGACATTTAGCACTTGTAATTAAAATGAAAAATATCCTCCTGGTTGAAGATGATCCTGAGATCACAAAATTGCTTAGCCTGCATTTTGACGCTAATCTTTATAACCTTACTTCCTGTGCAATTGGCAAAGAAGCAATAGAGAAATTTCAAAATGATACTTTCCATTTGGTGATACTTGACATCACATTGCCAGATCTAAATGGAATGGAAATATGTAAAACCTTACGGGAAAAAGACAGCAGCACACCGATACTTATGCTCACCTGCCATGGTGAAGAAAGTGATAAGGTGCTTGCATTGGAATTGGGTGCGGATGATTATGTTACCAAGCCATTTGGCATACTGGAACTTATAGCAAGAGTGAAGGCTTTGCTGCGAAGGGCTGAGCAAAATCATCAAAATAATTCAGAAGAGAACAGGGAAATATTATATAAAAATATTGCTATAAACGGCGATAAAAGAAAGGCTTCGGTAAAGGGAAAAAGGCTGGACCTTACGCCTAAGGAATTTGACCTTCTCCTGCTGTTGGCAAGCCATCCAGGCAAGACATTCAGCCGCCAGGAACTTTTGGAACGGGTTTGGGGGTATGTGTTTTCAGGATATGAACACACGATCACATCTCATATAAACAGGCTGAGAATTAAAATTGAACCTGACTTAAATCATCCTGAATATATTTTAACCTCGTGGGGTACTGGCTATAGATTTTCAGAATGAAACCAAAAAAATTTAGCATATTCAGAAGGATCACAATTTTGATCTTTGCCTTGATAACTGTATTGTGTGTTCTTTTTATATTGATCACTTACCTGGCCACCACTCATTTTTACCAGGCAAGCACACAGTTACTTAATAAAGATGTTGCAGGGCATATTGCAAAATTTTCATCTCCTTTTGATAAGAATGGAATAAACAAAAGAAAAGCGGATTCTGTTTTTCAAAATGCAATGGTATTAAGCCCCAGCGCAGAAGTTTATTTTCTAGATACGTCTGGAAATGTAATTGCCTTTCATGCACCGAAAGATAGTATACGGCTCTGGAATCTTTCATTAAATAACATAAAGGAATACATACAATCTGCCGGCAAAAAATATATAAAAGGCCCTGACCCAAAAGACCCTGATAATCCTAAAATATTTTCCGCCTCAGAAGTAAATTATAACAGTCACAAGCTCGGATATATTTATGTAATACTTGGAAGCAATGAATATCGTAATGTCTCGCAAATGCTGTTCAGCAGCCATGTAAGCAGCCTTGCCATTGAAGCGTTTTGTATTATTATCCTTATCTCTATTATTATAAGCTTTGTGTATCTCAATAGCATTCAAAGAAGTTTTAAGCGCATGGTTGGTGTTTTAAAAAAATTTGAAGAAGGTGATTTCAAAGCCCGCTTTAAGATAAAAGAACAACATGAGCTTGCACCGGTTACACAAGCATTTAATAAAATGGCTGACCTTCTTGTGTACAATGTTGACCGTCTTACAGGGCTGGAAAATACAAGAAAAGATTTCATCGCCCATATTTCTCATGACCTGCGCACACCGCTATCTATCGCACGGGGATACACTGAAACTTTGTTGATAAAAATGCAGGACGGCTCTCTCACATCTGAAGAACTGGATAGTTATATTCAAATGATTTTGAATAAAATTTTTAATGTGGAGCATCTGGTAACAATGCTGTTCGAGCTTTCAAAAATTGAATCATCAGACTTTAAACTTAAAGCAGAGCCTTTTGTTCTTTCAGAAATTGTACAGGAAACAGTGAACACATTTCAGCTTCCTGCAAAAGAAAAATCTATTGATTTAAAATGCACGCAATGCCAATATCATGTATGGATAAACGCAGATGTAAGCATGATGGAAAGGGTAATACAAAACCTTATGGAAAATGCCGTCAAAAATACGCCTGTTGACGGCGTTATAAAAGTGGGCCTTAGTGTTGAGGATAATTCCCTGGCTTTTCATATTGAAAACACAGGTGAGCCTTTGTCCCAGGAATTAATTACCTGGATAAACAGCCCTACTGTAGATGATGAACGCACTACCAAGCCTTCAAGATCAGGGCTGGGATTGGTTATTGTAAAAAAAATACTTTACCTGCACGGCTCACAGTTACGGGTAAACGTAACTGATAACGCAACCAATATTTTTTCTTTCAGTCTTCCAGTTGTTACTCCGCAAACATCTTAGCCAAAGATTATTTTCTTTTTTAATCATATTTTATGTTCCCGTTTTGAGGAATATATTTCTTGTTTGTGATTCCCAGTTTTCTTAAAAAAAGTAGCGTGTTTATTTAAGCATATAAATGTTATAACGCCGTGACAATTTTTTCATAAAGGGCATACCTAATTGAAACCATTGTAAAGTTTTCCGCTTTCTCTTCTTGCTGCCCGTCACTATTGCGAGGTTCATAATTTCTGTATTAAAACGACATACTTCTGTGATACTTTTTTGCCTGTATGGATTACTGTTTGTTAAATGATTTCTTAATATTTAAAGGGTATTTCTTAAACAAAAATTTCATCATTAAAAAAAGCTTGTTATGAAAAATTTATTTTATTTTTTCTTTTTCCTTCTATCAACATCTGCATTATTATTTTCCTGTAAAAAAGGACGGGATAATGAAAAGGGTGCCATTGGTTACATCTATACAAGTACCAATTCATCTTCGGGAAATCACATCATTGCGTTGGAAAGAAGAATTGATGGCTCATTAGAAGAAGCCAAATATTCTCCTTATTCAACAGGCGCAACGGGTGACGCGGGAGAGGGAGATTTTGATGAACAATGGTCATTGCGAATTGTGGGCGATTACCTGCTTGCAGTAAATGCAGGTAACAATCCGGTAAACGGGAGCATTTCTGTTTTTAAAATAAATAAAGAAAATGGAAAGCTTACCCAGGTTGATCAAAACCCGTCAACACCGCAAATGGATAATATGGATTCACGTGGGGTAAGGCCTACAACCATTGCAGTAAATACTTCATCAGATAAAACCTGGATTGTTGTGGGAAACCAATTTGCCAACCCAAATTACCAGGGCGATCCCCCGGTAAAATTTGGAGATGTAATGAATTCCGACCTGCGTAACCTGGCAGTTTTCACTTTCAACAAATCAAGTGGCCAGTTGGAATTTAAAAAAATAGGTGCGGTTTATAATGATGGAACTTATGGAGGCCCAACTACGGCTTTGTTTAACGATGCAGGAACCAAATTGGCAGTTTCAACATGGGGCGTTGCTGCCTTTCTTACTCCCAGCCCGAATGTCTCTTTACAAAAGCCAGGCAGGCTGTATGTATATGATTTTTCGAATGGAGAATTAACACAAACGGGCCTGTTTCAGGAAGAAGGTATTTCGGGTAACATAGGATTGTCGTGGAGCCCAAATCAAAAATATATTTACATGGCTAATTTTAATATTACTCTTGCAAAAGGAGATAACAGCGTTACCGTGCACGATGGTAACACAGCTGAAAAGCTTCAAAACTTTGCGACGGGCTCCACAACCGATAATGACGAAGCCTGCTGGACTCACATAACACCTGACAATAAAAGGCTTTATGTTTCAAGTTTCACGGGCAATATTGTAAGCCTGTTTAATATAGGTAGCGATGATAAGCTTTCAGTTTCGCTGACTCCTAATTTTGTTAAGAGAAGAAATGTGCCGATGCCTGATACCAAAGACATTTATGAAGGCAGCGGAGGATTTTTATACGTTAACGGAGCTTTTCAAAGCCATTCTGTTACTGTATTTAAGATGCAGGGCGACGGTTCTTTAATAGAGCAACCCGGCTCGCCCTACCACATCCCTTCTTCCGCAGGCAAAACCAGTATGGAACAATCTTTTATCGGGCTAATCGGTTTTGACAAGAGTTTGGACAATTATAAATCTCCGGCATCTGAATAAAAAGAAAAAGTTATAAAAGTATTAGCAACTGCAGGAAATCTTTTTCTGCAGTTGTGTTTTTTATAAAGAATAGAAACGTGATATCTGCGTGATAACTTTTTCCATTACAGGAATATTTATTGATACTAAATCATAAAAAAAACAGCATGAACACAATGGTAAAAACAGAAAGTAATACAGGAGTTGGCCTTGAGAGGCTGGGTGAAGGTATTATTCGCTACGGCCTGGTGATAGTTTTATTATGGGTAGGGTTTCTAAAGTTTACCCCTTATGAAGCTGAAGGTATAAAGCCGTTAGTGATGAATAGCCCGCTGTTGTCGTGGGCATATAGTGCAATGAGTGTGCAGGGTTTTTCAAAAATGCTTGGCTTTATAGAGATCATCCTGGGAATACTAATTGCCTGCAGGTCTTTCTCTGCAAAGGTTTCAGCCATTGGAAGTATTGGCTCAATAATAATGTTTTTGATCACTTTATCCTTTTTACTATCCACACCCGCCGCGTGGCAACCAGGTTTTGGGTTTCCTTATTTATCACCCATGCCAGGGCAGTTTCTTGCGAAAGATCTTTTATTGCTAGGGGCTGCTACATGGACTGCCGGCGAGGCTTTGGCAGCTTCGAGAGTCACAATATCCCCAACAGCAAGAAAAGCCTTTGTTTAAATGTAAATTTTTACGAACCGACCTTCGATGTATGCACGTATTATAGTGAAAAAAGCATGAGTAAGAAATGAAACTGTTCTTTTATTAAATAAAATTACCTAATGAAAAATAACTTAATCATTTTTATTAAAGAGCAATTTCAAAAAGCCGTAACAGGATATGACCAGAAATTTTATAGGCGAAACTGTAATGCTATAAAAAACATAATGTTCATTAGCGATATGAGCCCACCATGCCTGTAAAGATCAACTAGATAAAAATTATTTAACCCTCGTTTACACTAAATAATTTTTTGAAACGTCAAAAAAAAATAAGATGAAAAAAACCTTTATGATATTATGCGCTTCGGCATTTTTATTTTCCTGCAAAAAAAATCCTCCCAGTGGTGAAAATGAAAACAAGGAGATGACACCCAACCAACTGGCGAGCGCCACTGAAATAGATACTATAAACGGCACAGCGGTATTGCCCTTGTATCGCGGGCAGGATGCAAATGGAGGAGATGTGTATTACATTCTTACAGAAGTAACCGATGTAGAAAAAGCTGTTGACCTTAAGATAAACTGGGCGCCAAAAGTAATACATGCACTGGGTACAAAGGCTGTACAAACTGCAACCGTAATAACAGGAGCGGGAGGCAAAAAAAATCCCAACAACTTCCCTATACTTAAATTTTCAGGAAATGTTGACTTTTCGCCTCAAAGAAAATTAGTGCCGGGGCCGGATTTATATCCCCTCGATCCTTCTTCTCACGCAGGCTCTGTTGGCGATGCCTATTACAGCCCTTTGGTTACTTTTGATGGAAAAACAATATATAATGCCGCTCACATAGCTAACAGCACGGGTGTTCACGATAAAGTAATAAGTATGGATAAAGAGCACATGACCGTAAAAATGGATCTTACAAAAGGGTTTTATGAAGGCTTTGCCATCTTATATTCCAGCACCGAAACATCTGATGATAACCTTGCTTCGCTGGAGGACAATACCTATGCACCCAACATGGTTGCAGCTCCAAACCCCGGCGATGATAAATCTTTTCGTTCGGCTCGTGAAGCTTTAATACCTGTTATTAACGGGCCAATGGGTAAAGATAACCCAATGCGCCAGGGCCTGCGCTCAGCGGTAGCAGGTGAAGGTGATCCACTTAATATTTTCCAGGAGCAGGCAGGTTGCCACGACTCGGATAATCCCAGCGATTTTTGCGATGCGGCATCTTACAGCCCCCTGTGGGATGTGCACCCTGTAATGTGGACAGATGCAGCAATTGAGGCAGGAAAGAGAACCATCGTTAAAAGCGATAAACATGAAATAATTGCCCCTATTAATGTTATTGAGCTATATGCCGATGGCTTTTTA
>JALYYM010000298.1 GCA_030946565.1 Bacteroidota bacterium
GTTCGTTGGTGGTTGGGGCCACCTTTTTTAAAATACTGTCATACGCGTGAATCTGCCCAAAAGTAGCTTCAATCCTAAGCGCTATTTCATTTTTGTAAACAGTACTGAAAAATATGCCTCCGCAAAACTGTGTGTTCTTAAAATTAAAATCTTTAACGCCATTTTTACCTATCCCTTTTCGTCCACCAAGATCAGTAAAGGCATTCATCGCACCCATAGATCCGCCGATTTCATATACAAAGTCATTATTGTAATAATTTCCGTCGTAAAAATAGTATTGAGCATTTGCTTGCCTGGCAAAAGCAAAAAGGATAAATAGGAAAAGGAGTTTAATTTTCATAACAACTATTAGTTTTGATAGGGCGCCAGAAAAAGCATATTTAGTTTGGTAGTATTTAAAAATAAATACAATTTTTCAATAATTAGATTTCAATGATTTACTATAATACTTACAAACGGGATTTATACCACATTCATTGCATTTGGGATTGCGTGCTACGCAAATATAACGGCCATGTAGAATTAACCAGTGATGCGCTTTGTGAATCAAATGTTCCGGTATATTTTTTACTAACTGCTTTTCTGTTTCTAAGGGCGTTTTTGCATTTGTGGTTAAACCTATTCGTGCGGAAACCCTAAAGACATGCGTGTCAACAGCCATATTCGGCTGCCTGTCAATAACAGAGGTAATTACATTTGCTGTTTTACGGCCAACTCCCGGAAGGAGCATTAATTCTTCCACCGTCATTGGGATTTTGCCGCCAAAAGTTTCTACTACCATTTTAGCCATGCTTATAAGGTGTTTTGTTTTGTTATTTGGATAAGAAATGCTTTTGATTAGTGGAAACAATTCGCCCACCGTGGCTTCGCTAAGAGCATATACATCAGGGTAATTTTCAAAAATCGCCGGCGTAGTTTCGTTTACCCGCTTATCGGTACACTGTGCAGAAAGGATCACTGCCACCAGCAGCTCATACGGATCCACATATATAAGCTCAGTTTCCGCATCAGGAGCGTGGGATAAAAAATAATTTATCACATAAGTATAAAGCTCTTTTTTTGTCATAAAAAAATCCCGCCTTATGGGCGGGACGAAAATAACTTTTTTTAATTTTTTTAATGTGAATGCAAATGCTTTTCCTGCTTGCGGGCATACTGAAGAATTTTATCAACAGCTTCCGGCCTTGGAGACAAATCTGTTTCTTCCAGGTTTTTTTTAGATAAAAGAAGCGCATTAAAAGTTTCCCTTAAATTCATGTCTGTTTCTAAAGCTTCTCGAATAAGCTCCGACTTCTTATCTGATGTCTCATTATAGAGATATCTCACCAGATCATCCGGGGTTATGTGATTCATAAATAAAAGTATTACATTAATAAAAAAATCTATCCAAAAATAAAAACGCCACAAGTGTGGAAATATTGTTTATATAGTTTACTTAATTAAAGAAGAATCTGGGATAATAATATACAAGTCCTCGTTGTCTTTTTTCATCATATACTTCTCTCTTGCATATTTTTCCAAAGTCGCTGGATTAGTTTTTAACTGCCCAAGTTCATGTTTTGTATCTGCTATCAATTTATCCATTACTTTTTCGCTTTCCTGCAACTTATGCATTTCGTTTATTCTTTTCATCTGCAGCGAAAGATCATTCGTATCAAAAAATAGCATCCAAACGCAAAAGGCTATCCCTGTAACCAGGTATTTATTGGTAAAAATGCTTGCAAATTTTTTCATGATCCTTTTTTCAAATGCTAATCTTTTTTTAAATAAAAAGAGCTATTTACCAAATTTAATTTTTCCCTTTGGAAAAACTGCACTTTCCCCTAACATTTCTTCTATTCGTAACAATTGGTTGTATTTCGCAATACGATCCGTACGGCTTGCTGAGCCTGTTTTAATCTGGCCGCAATTTAGCGCAACGGCAAGGTCTGCGATGGTAGTATCTTCTGTTTCGCCGCTCCGGTGGCTCATGATCGTGTTATAACCATTATTCTGCGCAAGCGAAACTGCGTTTATCGTTTCCGTTAGTGAGCCTATCTGGTTTACTTTTACAAGAAGGGCGTTAGCAGTGTCTTCATCAATACCCTTCTGCAATCTTTTTACATTTGTTACAAAAAGATCATCCCCCACCAATTGGATTTTTTTACCAAGTTTTTCTGTCATCAATTTCCAGCCATCCCAGTCGTCTTCAGCCATTCCATCTTCAATAGATATAATGGGATATTGTTTCACCCAGCTTTCCCAGTATTCAACCATTTTTTCACTACTCAGCTTTTTGCCATCACTTTTGTGGAAATGATATACTTTTTCGCCTGTATCATACATTTCACTTACCGCAGGGTCCATGGCAATTGATACATGGCTGCCGGCTTTAAAGCCTGCCTTCTCAATTGCAGTGAGCACTGTTTCAATTGCTTCTTCATTACTTTGAATGTTGGGTGCAAAGCCGCCCTCGTCACCCACATTGGTACTATATCCTTTCTTCTTAAGTACCGACTTTAATGCATGAAAAATTTCAACCCCGCATTGTAAAGCTTCGCTAAAAGATGAAGCACCAATAGGCATTACCATAAATTCCTGGAAATCTATTTTATTATCGGCATGTGATCCTCCATTCAAAATATTCATCATCGGGATAGGAAGAATTTTCGCATTGGTACCGCCGACATACCTGTAAAGTGGAAGGTTAGCCTCAAGCGCTGCGGCCTTTGCCACGGCAAGGCTTACGGCAAGAATTGCGTTAGCGCCCAACTTACTTTTATTCTCTGTGCCATCAATAGCCAGCATCGCACTGTCAATGCCTGTTTGATCTGCAACATCCCAGCCGGTAAGTTTATCCCCGATTAATGTATTTACATTTTCTACAGCTTTTAATACGCCTTTTCCTAAATAAACCTTTTTGTCCTCATCACGTAATTCAACAGCTTCGTGTACCCCGGTACTGGCTCCCGAGGGAACGGCTGCTCTACCTAAATACGCATTTTCTGTAAGCACATCTACCTCTACGGTTGGATTTCCGCGGCTGTCTAATATCTGGCGTGCATGTATGTTTGCAATGTAACTCATGGTATTTTTTTTGATTTAAAGATTAAGAAGCAGGGTTCTGCTTTTGAAAATTAATACTGTTATAAATGAATTTGAGTGCGATAAACTTTTTGCTATTTAAAAGACTATTTCTTTCAATATATTTTCAGATCATCAGGCGCAAATCTACCAATTTTGAACCTCATCGAAAATTTCCTTCCATATTTGAAATGTGATTTTTTTATTTTTTGATAACAACTTTTGCAAAAGTATATCACTCTATTTTCAAAACTGGTAGTAAGCGCATAAACTTTCGTCTTAATGTGCGCCTCTATTGTTCAATATATTTGTATTTTATTTATCGCTAAACTTATAAACAATGAAAAAACTATCTATCGTAATTCTCTTATTTTTTACCCTCTTTAAAGCCAGCGCTGATGAAGGAATGTGGCTGCCGATGTTGCTTGGCCAGCAGGTGTATGACGACATGGTAAAGCATGGGTTGAAGCTGAGCAAAGAACAATTATATAGTATCAATAAGCCGAGCATTAAAGATGCCGTAGTAATTTTTGGCGGTGGATGTACCGGTGAAATTGTAAGCAGCCAGGGATTAATATTCACCAATCATCATTGCGGATATGGTGTAATTGCGGGCTCCAGCACTGTTGAGCACAACTATCTTAAAGATGGTTTTTATGCATATTCAAAAGACCAGGAAATACAATCAGACCTGACCATCACTTTTCTTGAGCGCATAGTAGATGTAACAGACCAGGTGGAAGCAGGTTTGAAAGGCCTGAGCTATGAAGACCGTGCGAAAAAAACTTCGCAGGTTTACAAAGAGATTACAGACAAAGTACTTGATACATCCAACTCTGTAATGGGAAGAGTTTACAGCATGTTTAAGGGCAATCAATACATCATGTATGTGTATAAAATTTACAAAGACATTCGTCTTGTAGGCGCACCGCCAGAAAGTGTAGGAAAGTTTGGCGGCGATACCGACAATTGGGAATGGCCACGCCATACAGGAGATTATTCCATCTTCAGGGTATATGCTACTAAAGATGGCAAGCCGGCAAAATACAGCTCGGATAATGTTCCTTTAAAACCAAAATGGTTCCTTCCTGTTTCTTTAAAAGGTTATAAAGATGGTGACTATTCCATGAT
>JALYYM010000323.1 GCA_030946565.1 Bacteroidota bacterium
AAAAGGGATTTATAAAATCCTGTCGCGTTTGCGCTTCATTGTAGTCACTCTTTTTGTAAGAATCTATTTGAATGGAAAAACGTTCAACAAGCTCAGCAATCTTTGAGTATGCTTCTTCTTTAGTAAACATGCAATATCATTGGTGTTATTCAAATATAATATTAATGTTTACCAGTTTATGGAGTTCATTTAATTTGATGTTTTTTTGCAGCCCGCTTTTGCTTCACACTCGTGGTAAAGTTTAGCAAGAAATTTGCTTAGTGATAAGCGCTACACTTTTCATTCCATCTTAAAAAAAATTACTCTATGAAAACAATCGTTTTATGTTTTTTCACATTAATCATATCTACTGTTGGTTCAGCTCAACTGAAGACGACACCGAAATGTCCGGATATAGATATTGATATACTTGATGGAATTATCAATAAAGTTTTACTTCCTACATCAACAGTTGGCCAGGTCAAACTTAATTTGCCTTGTTTCACCAGCTTTGAAGAAGTAGGTACCACAGCCAAATGCGGCGCCGGTGTGTTTTATAAAGACAAAGATGTCTATTTTTTTACGGATAGAAATTATATAGAGATTGGCCCTGCCTTCAAAGGCAATCTAAGCGTTCCGCTGATAGGAGCGAAACGGGATGCCCTTTTTAAATGGTTAGGTGACCCGGTGATAAAAGATGTGAAGTGGGATGCCTTTCGGACTGCTTACGGCATTCTTATTTTATATTATGACGAGGCGTCCAAAATAATTAAGATACAATTAAGCACCGAGTCTGTAAATACAATCAAGCTTTGTGAATAATTGTGCACAACAGCCCTTAACCTCGAAATTAATTTTGATCTATATGTGTGAGCGACACCCCAATTTTTTAAAGACAATTCATCTTCTTATCTTATTAGCTTGGCATTGTGTATATAATATATAAACACTCCCTTGTTCAGGAAAATAGGAGCGCATCATTTTATGAAGAAAATTGCGAGGCATTTCATGTCAAAGCCTTGTAAAAGATTATGGAGTGACTTTGCAATAATTCAATGTTTAAACATGCATCGGGGTTGCACGCAATAATATTATAGTCGAGAAATTATGCTGTGAAAACCCCGCTGGGGAGGAAAAGTTAACTCACCACATTCTTCTTAAGAAACTACGCTAAAGTTCAAAACTTTGTTCTTATTCTTGTAGCATGAAAAAGATCATCTACACTTTATTCTTTTTATCCTTTCTTCAAAATCTTTTTGCGCAAAACATTATTGACAGTGGCACATACCTGCTGCACAAGTTTGAGCAAAATATTGGTAAAGAAAAATACACCGTCACTAAGCAAGGCAGCTTTTCTTTTTTTAATATGAAATAATATTTGTAAGCCCATCCTGGAGCAAAACACAAGCTCTTAATAAAATCAGGCAGAAGCTCTTACTATTGTCAAATTCTTTCGTGAAAGAGAGTTAATAAAGCGAAGTTAGTAACCCCTGAAGCCCCTGTTATTTACTCCGTGATGATGGGATGCGCCAGAGGGTTGCCTGGAGCCGTTACATCCCGATAAAGTGAAAAGAAATGCAACGGTAACGCAAAAAAGTTTGAATGTATTTTTCATAAAGGCCAGGTTAAGAATTGAATAAAATGATATATAAATCCGGTTACTAAATTATATAACGCTTTGGGATATGCCCCTATTGCGTAAGAAGGCTGCGGAATGACGGGTAATAGATGTCTCCTATACAACGCAAATTTATTTTGCCTTTTTTATAATACGAAGCGTGAAGTAATTAAAAACACCGGTGAGAGAGTTTCGGTATCCGGCGGGTAAATTATGGAAACGTGATGCTATCCTTCGTAGCTTCCATTCTTACACATTCTGCAAGGCCTCCCAGCGCAAATTTTGTTGGCGCATAACTACTGTAACCTATCAGGCCCATATAGCCTGCAACACTTGATACAAAACTCAATTGGCCTTTTGCTTTTTTAGCCACGTCCATGCGCTTTTGATGAATATACCTCTGGCCGGTTTTCAGACCAACCGGTTGATGAACTTTGAAAAAGTATGTTTACCAATTATCCCGGCTTATTATTAATCCATTCATGATCTAATGCCCTATCACTAGCGTGTGCCCGGCACCAACAGTAAATGTTACTCCATCGCAGCATAATAGGTGCCTGGTATTGCGGGCTTATAAGATGAATCGCCGGTTGTTGTCGCTACCAATCCGGTTCCGTTTTTATACCATTGATAAGTATTGTGCTACATGAAGTCACATATCTGCCCTGAAATTGTCGCAAACCGCCCGCTTGTTTTATTCTTCTATGCATAACTTTATTTCATTGTTCAAATAAAAAATGCACAAATGGAAAACAATTATCGGGATGAAATTTTATCCGGATTAGATGAAACGTCAAATGATCTTTTTCAAACAATTGCCCTTTTTACGCAAGATCAATTTAATAAGGTACCGTTTCAAAATAGCTGGACTGCAGCGCAGGTTGCCGAGCATATTTTTAAATCTGAAAAAGGCATTCCCGTTGTATTAAAAGGAAAAAACAGGCCAACTGAAAGACAGCCCGGCGAAAAGGTTGAAAAAATAAAATCTATTTTCTTAGATTATGATTTAAAAATGAAATCGCCTGAATCTGTTTTCCCATCAAACGAAAAGCATGACAAAGAACAAATGGCTGCGAGCTTGAAAGCGAACCGCGAAGAGATTGTAAAGGTTGCCAGCACGCTTGATTTAAAACAAACTTTTTATGATTTCGAGTTTCCAACCCTCGGTGAGTTTACAGGAATTGAATGGCTAACTTTTATTACCTGCCATACAAAAAGGCATACGCATCAAATGAAAAATATTTATAGTAAATTAAATGAAGGCTGACTTCTCATTAATCGCCGCTAAAAATTGCGTGGATGCGAACATCATCAATAACGCCGGGTTACTTAATAAAAATCTCTACATCTTTTCTTCTTTCTTCAGGTGATACTTTTAGCATAATAATTTTTTTATCTTTTAATTCCGCTTCTACTGTTGTGTTATAAGGTGCATTCAATTTGAAGTGTACATTTTTGCCTGCGGGCCATGAAGGAAATAAAAGAATGCGGTTGCCATCAGTTTGCAAAAGCATTTCCTGTAAGCCTATCATACCACTTCCGCCCCAGTTGTGATCGGGTGTCCAGTCAAAGCCCGGCCCCCAAAATGCAGGAAATCTCCGTGGCGAATTTTTTAGTTTTAAAGAAGTTAATCGCCATGCTTCATCTGTAAGGCCAAGCCGGGCGGCAAAAATATTATCCTGCTTCCAGCCAATATAATTCCTGAATTTAATAACCGTGGTATCAAACTTCCATGTGTTGATGGCTGTATCTATGCCCGGCTTTCCAAGGCCAAAAATACCCCATGGATATACAGGATATAGTTGTGGCGATTCTTCGTTATTTATTCTTGCCCACAATTTTGCGGGAGCAATCGTTGTGTGCCCCTCAAACGAGCGGTAACTTATAGGAGGTATTCTTTCCAGGAATTGCTCCCATTCTTTTTTTTCATTTTCATTAAGATAACCGGTGGGTAATTCTAATAATCGCTCAGTGATAATTTGCAAGGCGGCAATGGTAGAAGTGGAATTATATGCCATCTTAAAAGTCTCGGCACCGGAACCGGGGTACAGTGTAAGCTTCCCATTTTCATCAAATATTTTTGCGCCTCTTTTTTTAGCGAGGTATTGATAATGCTCATTAAAAAATTGCAGGCAACTTTCAATAAATGGAATTTTATCGCTGATATTTTTACCTGTATATCGCTGCTCTTCCAGCATCATCAGGCAAAACTCTAAAGATGTATCCCACAGGTACTCCAGCCAGGGATTGTATTCAACTCCTTTGTCTAACTCCTTTGGGCGGTTAAGTCCATACTCTGCAAAATCCGGCAGGCCATAGTTTTCCATTTGTTCTGTAAAGCAGGCCCCGCCGTGGTTCCAGTAAACTTTTGTCCGCAATTCAGCATTCTTTAATATGCGCATGTAAAATGTAAACTGTGCCTGCAGGGCATCCCAATCGCCATTTTTTATCATAGGAAAATAGACGAGTCTCTGGTTCTGCGCCGTATGCAGCCCGCCACCCCAGTTGCGAAAATCGGGTGTGAGTTTAGCTGTTGTATCTGTATAAACCGGGTCAACAGTAAATAAGCCACCATTAAACTTTGTGGGCCACTCACCCTTTGCATTGCACGCAAGCATGAAACGGAAGAGTTGAAAATTTCTTCCCACCTGCCATTCAATTGAACTTGTATCAGGGTTGTTAACTATGATGAAACTTCTATCCCAGAATTGTTGCCACCACGTTTGTGTTCTTTTAAATGCGCTTGCCTGGTTTGTTGCGGTTTCTCTTTCTAAGGAGTCAAGTGATCGTTTCCATGCGGACTGATTTTTTACCTGTGATGTCCACAACGTTAGTTGCAACGATTGCTCTTTTGCAGGCAATTTGCTTTTCAATCTCCATCCTTCAAAATCAGTATTTACATATATTCCCTTATAAATACCTGCTGCCGCGAAATTCTTTCCCTTAAATGACCCGCCAAAGCAGCGATACGCCAATGGATTGTACAAAGAATCTTTTACTTGCTGTAAGCCTTGCTGCGAAACAGTTGTGTCAAAAATGGTGGTTGACACATTGTGATGATAAAACAAGACAGCATTTTTATCAAACGATATTTCATCTTTTTTACAAACATTATTTTCCGGCGCTGCCCATTTCCAGGAGTTTCCAAAATTTTCCCGTGGTTGCAGTATTCTGTCCTGGTAACGCCAGCTTTCATAAGCGGCTGTAACTGAAATTTTATCACTGCTTTTTATATCCAAGTGGACTACCGGCGCAAAAACATCTGCCCATATTTTTACGGATACCTGCATTCCATTTTTCTTACCACTGATAATCACGCAACCTTGTTGCAGGTGCAACTGTTGTTTAAAATCTTTGGTGTCGAATACATCGGGTGTAACGGTGACGCGTACACGCCCGGCTTTCAATAATCCATTGTTTTCGTCAAAGCTGCCACTGCGGGCTGCGTATAAAAATATTTCCCCATTTTCTACCCAAACATCTAAGCCAATATCGCCGCCGCCGCAAGGCATGGATTCAGAAGCATTGTTACTTTGCGTTGTCCATACAACGTCATATTGACCCAGTTCTTTATTTTGTGTAAAAGCATTAAATGGGAACAACGGATAAAAAAGCAAGAGGATTAAAAATTTATAGCGCATTGCGTGTTTTATTTAAATGTAAGGTTACCGAATGTAATTTTTTCATTTTAAGTGATGGCAATTTTTAAGTAAAAATATTTTCTTTTTAAAATCAATTGTAAGTAAAGGCAGCCTCTTTTACTTTGCACTTTGTTGGCAGGTAAACATTATCACGTTATACACAGCATGTCAAAAAAATATAAAACACCACGTCCTCTTTT
>JALYYM010000325.1 GCA_030946565.1 Bacteroidota bacterium
ACGGAAGCCGCGATTCGGCAACAAGAAAATTTACAAAACAAGTTACTGAAGATGATCTGTTCAGGCCAATTGTTGATGATGAAGCATTGTCTTCTTATAAGATAACACATCTCCATCAGCATGTACAGCATTACCGGATTTACAGCACGAATAGTTTTTCTTTAGGCAGCGGGAGGCTTGCCATCAACCTGGCATTTCAAAAAAGTTTGCGTCGCGAGTTTAGTCACCCGGAAGCAAATGTGCCCGGCCTTTTTCTTAAATTAAATACTTACAGCTATGATGTAAAATATTATTTTCATGAAACCAATGGCCTAAGCGTAACAACAGGAATAAACGGATTGTACCAGGATAATAAAGTAAATGATGGAACAGAATTTATTATTCCATCTTATCACCAGTTTGATGTTGGCCCTTTCTTTTTTATTAAAAAATCGATTGGCAAATTAGAAATGGCGGGAGGATTACGCTATGATGTAAGGACCTTTAATAATGATGCTTTATATACTAAGCCAGACGCGGTGACAGGTTTTGATGAACCTGTTTACGGAGCCAATACAATAGGCGCAGATAATCCATTTAGCAAATACAGCCATACCTTTTCCGGCATAAGTGGCAGCGCAGGTTTATCCTATAGGGTAAACGACGCCTTTAGCCTGAAAGCCAATATTGGCAGAGGTTTCAGGTCGCCAAATATTTCCGAGATTTCTTCAAACGGTGTTCATCCAGGAACGAATGCTTACCAAATTGGGAACATCAATTTTAAACCTGAATTTAATTTGCAGGAAGACGTTGGTGTAACATATAGTTCCCAGCACGTGACTATAAACGCGGAAATCTTTAATAATGATATTAAGAATTACATCTACAACCAGAAGCTGATGAACAGCGCCGGTCAGGATTCCGTGATAGTGCCGGGAAATCAAACTTTCAAATTCCAGGCAGCAAAAGCCAATCTATATGGAGGCGAGCTTTCAATTGATATTCACCCGCATCCGTTAGATTGGCTGCATTTTGAAAATTCGCTTTCCGTTGTGTATGGTGTAAACAAAGGTGTTCCGGGCCAGCCCAAATTATCAGACAGCGCAAGGTATTTGCCATTCATTCCGCCGTTGCATACCTTCTCGGAACTTAGGGCTAACATAAAAAAAATTGGGAATCATTTTGCAAATGCATTTATAAAAGTGCAAATGGAATATTATGCTAACCAGGACAGGGCTTATTTAGAGAATGATACCGAAACACCTACCGCAGGCTACCAGTTGTTTAATGCAGGTGCAGGCACTGACTTTGTAAATAAAAAAGGGAACACTTTTCTAACGCTCAATATTATCGCAGATAATATTTTTAATGTAGCGTACCAATCACATTTGAACAGGCTAAAATATTTTGAAGATTATCCCGGCAACTATACAGGCCACGATGGAATTTATAACATGGGAAGTAACGTTAGCTTAAAAATAAATGTGCCTTTGCATTTCAACTAAGGCAATTTTTAAAAAAAAGGAACAATCTTTTATTTGATTGCTCCCTTTTTGTATGAAATTAAAAAGATGATTTAAAATAATAGCTATTGATCAAAAACGACGCCTTCTTCAGTATCGTAATGTTCATTGTAATGCACAAAAAAATTAAGGTAAACGACGCGACTAAATCGCATCATCCAGGGTTGTGAAATCACAATTAAAATGGCATTGAAAACAAGCCAATATAAAATCCGGTTATCATCTGTGGAAATCCCAATGATGATCCACCAGGCGATAAAGGTAATAGCCGAAAGAAGGATCATTAACCCATAACTAACATATCCGGTTCCGTACCAGAAGCCCGGTTCCATCTCAAATTTCTGCTTGCATACCGGGCAGTGGTTGTGCATGTCGAGAATATAATCGAGGTTAAATTTCTTGTAAGCATTTTTATGCGTAAACATATCGCCTCTTCTGCATCGCGGGCATCGCAAAGTCAAAAGACTCCAAGTATAATTTGGCTTTGGTTTCTTTTCTTCATTGATCATTCCGCGAAAGTGTTAAACACAAAATTGAAGGTCATCGTAAATAATTTATAGCACTTAGTTTAAGACAGGTTGTGTCACCGCCATTTTTTTCCTTTCACCGATTTGCTGGCGCCACATTGCATAGTATAAACCCATTTGAGAAATTAATTCTTCGTGTGTGCCGGTTTCAATTACTTCACCCTTTTCCAACACATAAATTTTATCTGCATGCATAATGGTACTCAACCTATGCGCAATTAAAATAGTTATCTGTTCTTTTTTTGATGAAACATTTTTTATCGTGTTGGTAATTTCTTCTTCCGTCAGCGAATCAAGAGAGGAAGTTGCTTCATCAAAAATTAATAAATGCGGATGGCGAAGCAATGCTCTGGCAATGGATAGTCTTTGTTTTTCACCGCCGGAAACTTTTACACCACCTTCACCAATTAATGTATCGAGCCCTTTATCGGCACGGGCAAGCAAAGTATTGCAAGAGGCTTTTTTTAATGCATCCAGAATTTCCTCATCAGTTGCACCAGGATTTACAAAACGTAGATTTTCTTTAATGGTTCCCGCAAACAGTTGCGTATCCTGCGTTACAAAGCCTATCTGCGTGCGCAGCACATCAAAGTCAATATCCTTTCTATCAATTTTATTATAAAGAATATCACCTTGCAGTGGAATATATAAACCCACCAGCAGTTTTACAAGCGTAGTTTTGCCGGAACCGGAGGGGCCGACAAATGCAATCGTTTCGCCTTTCTTCACATCAAAACTTATGTCAATTAAAGCCGGCTGCTGAGCAGACTGGTGCTTGAATTTTACATTGATGAATTCAAGCTCTTCAATGTTTTGTATCGTTTGCGCTTTTGCAGGTTTTACTTCCGGCGGCTTCTGCATAAGGGTATGAAAATTATTTAAAGAAGCCTCTGCTTCGCGATAAGAAATAATGATGTTTCCGATTTCCTGCATGGGGGCAAATAGGAAGAAGCTATAGAACACGAGCGAAAGATATTGACCGGGTGTAATGGAATTTTGAAAGATGAGCCAGAGCAAAGTGAAAGTAATTAGCTGCTGCAAAAAATTCACCATCGTTCCCTGGA
>JALYYM010000341.1 GCA_030946565.1 Bacteroidota bacterium
TCAATATCGCCTGTTGGAATATTTTTATTTTTATTGCTTCGCTCACTAACGGTTCCGGTTACCTGTATTACAAATTCTCTTCCTAAAGGGCTTTGATCAAATTGCTGCGTAAGCTTTTCATTAAAAAGTAACTGTGTGAGACCATACCTGTCTCTTAAATCAATAAAAGTAATAGAGCCAAATTTTCTTATGGTTTGGACCCAGCCGGCAAGTGTAATTTCTTTATTCAAATCGCTAATTCTTAGCTCGCCACAGGTATTTGTTCTGTACATTGTAAAATATAATTTTTGAAATCTGTAAAAAGGGGAACAAAGATAATTAAAGAGAAGTAAGTTTAAAGGTGTCTGGCCACTGCAGTGGCCTGACACCTACGCGATTACTGCGCAACATCAACTCTCACTCCTTCGCTATGCGCAGTAAACTCAGGAGCATACATACATTGAATCGTTGTAATGCCGTTGCTAAAATTTCCGCCGTGTGTTACAAACATCGGGTATTCGAATACGTAAGTTCCTTTGTTTAAATAACCAAAGAAGAAATTGGTACTTACATCTTTTGTTGTTTCATAATAGCCAAGGCCATCCTGGTATTTATATTGGCTGATTACATTGGTTGGTTCCATGCACGAAGCACGCATATCTTTCATGTGAACGTATTCCATATCACGATCAACTCTCAATTCAATACGTACTTTTATTTTATCACCAATATGAACCTCACCCCCAACCCCCTTTCCTTCAGAGAGGGGAACGAGAACTGGCCCGTTGTCTGTATTTTTTTCAATGAATAATTTTTTCGAAAGCTTTAATGGTGTTTCTGAAAAAGTTATCTTGTCGAGATTTTCAAAGTATTGCCAATAGACGGAGCCCCAACCCCCTCCGCTTACTGAAGGGGGAACCGCTGAACCTTCACTTTCGAGAGTTACATTAATATTTCCCATTTCTGGTATTATTTTATCTCCATCAATTTTTCTTTTAAAATATCCGGTGCCGGCTTCCTGTTTTTCATTTTTGCTATTGATGGTTGTGGTGCCCAATTTTATGGTGACAGTTTTTTCTTCGGACAAGATGTTGGTTCCTTGTAACAGTAGAGCATAGCAGGCTTCTGCTGTAGCTTTCGTTGTTTTCCAGTTATTAGTTTGTTTGTTTTTTAATAACCATGTTTTTAGATCATCAATTGTTTTTTGTTCCTTTTCAATTTCTGAAAATGCTTCGATCATCATTGCCTGTGACTCGATAGGAGCCTGGTACCACCAATAGCCATGCTGGTCCCACTCTTTCCAGTACATACCTAATTCTTCATTGTTGATAGAGTTTTCTTTTAAGGATTTAATAATTGCATTGGCAGTGGTTGCATCGTTGGCGCGGCTAAGCGACAGGGCAATCATTGCCTGCATGTATTTACTTTGACTAAGCCAGAATTTTTTAGACTGCTCACGGTAATAGTTGTACGCAGTTTGTGTTTCTTTTGCTATCGCATAGTCAGGAAAGAAACTGCGCATATATAAATATTGAATAGTAATAGTTGAAAGATTGTTATTGTTAAGATTTGATTTATAGTTTATCAAGTCATCATAATCTTTCTTCAACATTCTATCGAGATAAGGAACTGCTTTATCCAAAATATTTTTTAATTCTGTTTGTTGAATTGCGGGAAGTGCATTTAGTTTTCTAAGATGACCAATGCCTGTTATGATGTATTGCGTCATGTAACGATTATCTGGTCCGCCTTTGAACCACACAAATCCGCCGTTAGAAGATTGCATGTCACTTAATTTATCAATAGCTGATTCGAGTTGAAGGCTCATCTTTACCATATCAAAAAGCAAAGCAATATTTTTCTTTTGCTGCTCTTCACTTTGAGCCTGCAATACCCATGGAGTTTCCTGTAACAAAACAGATTTTACTTCTTCATTCTTTTGAAGGTTGCTCAATAAAGCCGATGTGTCCACTGTCTTCCACTTTTCAAAGATTGCTTTTATTTTAGGAGAAGAGTTAACGATTTTTGTTGCAATAGCGTTTGCATAATAGCGGTTGAAAGTTTGCTCCGCACATTCGTAAGGATACTCCATTAAATAGGGCAGCGCCTGTATTGCATACCATGCAGGATTCGCGGTGTATTCAACGGTCAATCCATAGTTGGTAAGTGTGGATGATGCTGAAGAGTTGATCAGCTTTTCAAATTTAAAATCTTTTGTTCCATTAGCTCGCATTGGCAAAGGCATTGTTTCTGTTACCAGCATACGATTCGTAACAACCGGAATTGCTGCCTCTTCACCATCACTCACCTCACCGGCTTTAGCAACAATTCTATAAACAACGGCATCATTAAAATTTTGCGGCACATCAATGCTGAATGTAACCAATGTGCTCTGGCCTGCTGCTACTTTAAAAGTTTTTGAAGGCATGTTATTTTTAAACCAGCTATCTACAGGGTTCATGGTTGAAGCATTCAACAGTTGAAAATCCGCCTGGCCGCTTACTTCTTTATCACCAAGGTTTACAATCTTTGCACTGAATTCCATTTGATCGCCTTCTCTTAAAAAGCGTGGAGCATTAGGCTGCACCATCAAATCTTTTTGTGTGATCACCGTTTTTGTCGCATAGCCACTCGCAAGATCTTTGGTGTGAGCCAATGTCATCAGCTTCCATTGCGTGAGGGCTTCCGGCATGGTAAAACTAAATTCAATATTGCCATCTTTATCTGTTCTTAATTCAGGAAAGAAGAAAGCAGTTTCATTAAAATTTTTGCGGATTTGAATTTGAGTTTGATCAACTTTTCCAGGCTTTTCTGAATCTTTAATATCTACCGTAGCACTCATTAATGCCTTACTTTCCCCTATTTTTTTTAGTCCATATCCAGTAACAACGACTTCACTTAAATCTGCTTTGTTCATTTCTGCCGGAGCTGTCACCTGATCACGGGCAACTGAAGCAATCCCTCTTATTTGGATTCCCGGTTCTCTGCCTTTTAAGTAATTATTACCGGGCAAATAATTTAATGCATCATAAGTCTTTTCTTTCTGTTGAATGTAGGGCTCATTCCAATATTTTTCTATGGATTGAACGGAAATAAAATTTTGTAACCCCTGCCATGTATTATCTCCTGAATATGTTGGCCACACATCAGGA
>JALYYM010000358.1 GCA_030946565.1 Bacteroidota bacterium
AACAGCCTGAAAGTTGCTGGCTTTAACGGTAAGATCAAAGGAGTAATCATAAAAGTTTTTCGTTTTTAACAAGCCATCAATAGTGATAGGATTATTGGCAGTATCACGAATAGAAAAAGAATTAAATCGAATGCCCTCATTATTAATAACAGCGATGGATTCTTTATCAATTTTGAAAACATTGTTAAGCGTGGAAACAACGAACGATGTGTTGTTAAATTGAAGGTTGCCATTGATGTTAGGATCTTTTAAAGTCCCTTTCAAAGCAATTTTCCCATACATGTTTCCGCGGGCATTTCTTATCCCGCCTTTGGTAAACCCTTCAAGGGATTTCATTTGAAGTGCGCCAATATTTATATTAAAATTGAAGTTGCTATTGTTTTGCGGTTTCAAAAAATAATCACCAATTACGCTCACATCGTTCCCATAACCAACGAGCCTTACATCAATATTAAAAGCATTTGCTGCATTGTTGTTCACCTTAGCAGTAAGATTACCTAACGTATCCTTATACACGCTAATATCCTCAACAGTCAGGTCTGTTGTAAAACTGGGCTGTACCTGTATATTTTTTATAATTGCATTTCCATTAAGGAGGCCTCCAACGAGCAATGAATCATTTTGTACAAAGCCTGTAATTGTAGCAATATTGAAATGATTAAAATCTATTTTTAATGGTTTATTGGTTCCCGTTCCTACGCTGTTGATGGCCAACTGCTGGCTTCCCTGGCTAAGCACAAAGTTGGTGGCAGTGATGTCATTGTTGATGTATTGAATACTATTATTATTTGCTACGCTCCATTTATTATAGTTAAGCATTAAGCTATCAGGCTTTAGGCTCAAGCTATAATTATTCAGGGAAGGCTGACTGAGTAAACCGCTTACCGTATATTTATTCACTGATTTAGCATCCTTAATATTAAGTTTAAAATTGAGGCTATTATTTTGCAATGTGCCTCCTAACGTGGTCGCATACACGGCGAGTGAGCTCCCGCTTTTAAGTTGCTTAAGAGAAGTGTTGAAATTCAGTGCGCCGTTCTTCGTGAAGGCAGTAAATTTCAGATCATCAATTTCCATTCCGCTATAAACAATTAAAGGTGCAGCCATGTATGCATTCCAGCCGCTGTCACTTGCGAAGTGTGCAGTAACATTCACTGGTTTTAATTTTGTAAGAGCAGGTAAAAAAGAAGCCAGTGCTTCATTATATATTGCACCGGCAGTAATAGTGAAGTTGTAAGGATTTACTTTTACTACATTGTGCTTTGCTGCTAAGGAAAAGTATGGATCAATCGCCTGTTGAAAAACATCTGCAAGTTGTGTGAGTGTATATTGCCCAACAATAGATGCAGAAAGAAAATCGCTTTTCAGTGCAAGCCTATGATTGCCGGGAGTATTGTCTGCATTTACTTGTAGTGAATCAATCGTAATTCTCTGGCCATTGTTTACCAATATTGAATGTGTTACATACAAATCACCTGCGAGATTATCAGGAGCAATGCTTGTAAAATCGCCTTCTATCTGCCCGTGATATTTTACAGGCTGCGGTGTGAAACCAAGTGGCTGTGTATTAATGCTATCTATCGTTGCCTTGATATGTACGGTAGGAAACTTTGTTAGAAATTCACCATTAGCCGCAACCACTGCATCGAGATTCGGATCATGTATGGAGGCATTTACTTTGTAATTTTTGTTCGCAATACTTCCATCCAACTGAATGTTCCTGTAATTATATTTATTCAACGTTACATTACCTATCGTTCCTTTGAAAGTTGCATTGGCCGTTTCAGGTTTAAAGCCATGTCCCTTCACTTTAAAATCTGCATTGAGATTACCAAGCTGCGGGTTTTGCATTATTCTTCCGAGCTCAAGATTTCTCGCACTCACGGCTAAATCGTATTGCGCTTTGTTCTGATCGGTAATGTTTACGAGCGTGCCTTTTATTTTAGCTCCGCCGAGACTTGTATTTATAACCAAATCAGTATACAGGTTATTCATTCCACCTTTCACTCTTCCGGATGCTGAAAAAGCATCAGGAATTGTAATGGTTGGAGGCAAAGTCTTGGGAGGTATGAATAAAAAAATGTCTCTTTTGGAAGATTGAAATTTTTGAATGGAAAGATCCATGTATAATTTTTTTGGATCAGGTAAGCCTCTGATAATGCCGCTGGCATTGATGTTTGTGGTAGTAAGTCCGCGCAATATTAATTTTTCAAAATTAAGGTCATTGACTTTGCCGGTTATTCTTGCGTCAACATATAAAGTGGCATCTGGCGAAATTCCATTTAGTTGCCCGCCGAGTTGCGGCATAAACGTAAGCAAATCCTTCATAGTGATCTTGCTATTTTCCAAATTAATATCAATGCCTAAAACACCGGGATTGGCTTTCAACGCAGTTAGTGAAGGATAAGAAATAATTGCTGATTTTTTTATTTCAGAACCAGGAGTTTTTACCAAAAGATTTTGTAAAGAAACACCTGTTGGATTCATGGAAAAATCGGCCTTTAGATCATTCAACACTAACCCGCTTTGTTCTTTGAAGCTCGCAGAGTTAATGGTGACAATAGTAGTATCAAGGCTATATTGGAGACCGCTTGCATTGAGAGAAATATCCTGCATATTTAAATGCACAAAATCCATTCCTTTTGGAATATGTGGAGCTGATACATCATCAAATTTTAGATTGCTATTCTTAATTACCAGGTCAGATGAAATTATTTTAAACGGAGGAGTAGGAGCCGTGGTCAACACGGAATCTTTCGGTACATTTTTAGCCGCCTTGGAATCTGTTGCTATACTTATGGATGAATTGTTGAGTTTAGCATCATTCAAATTAATGATGCTATTTTTTAAATCTATATCATTTGGATGAACAGTCAGATCGCCAATTACAAAAGAAGATTTCAGGTGTGAAGGCTCGCTGTTAAACGCGACACTCACATCACTAATAAGCATCTCTTTATTCTTAAATTGCAAAAAGTTTCCAGGCACAGCGGCATTTTCAGCCACTGTTTTTTCAATGGTCTTTTGCAAAGGTTTCATCTGGTAAAAGTGTCCCTTAAGTCCCTTCAGCGTTATTGATGGTATGTCAAATAATAAATGTGCAGGATCGAACGTGGTAATTTTCGTATCGAAATGTCCGAACGAAAGATTCATATCATTACCAGTATAAGGATCGTAATAAATTACCCGCGTATTATTCACCAGTATCCTGTCAATATTCAGTTGCAACGTGGAAGAATCAGGTGTGGTAGTTTCCGCCTTTTTCTGCCCCATAAATGCATCTGCAATAAACTGGAAATTAAAAACGGAATCTGGAGGTGTTCTTTTTACTTTTAAAACAATATCATTGAGCGCTATTTCCTGTATATCAATATCGCTTTTTAAAAGCTTGAACATACTTATATCAACCTTCAGCTCGCCGCCGTATAAAAGCGTGTCCTTGCTTTGATCTTCTATATAGATATTTTGCAGTGAGAGAGCGGTGGGGAATTTAATATCAAGCTTTCCAATTTCAACTTTTGTGTGGAGTTTGTTTTCAAGGTAGCTAACCACTTTTTTGCGGGCAAAATTTTGAACGGCGGGAACTTGTATGAGAATTAAAACAAGTATTATTAAAAAAATAATGGAGGCAATGATCCACCCAAATATTTTTAAAATTCGAATGCCTATTGGCCTTTTCTTTTTAGGTGCCGCAGTTTGCTCTGATACTGTTTCTTTCATTGGGTGATTTAAAAATTATGTGTACCTCAAAATTTAAACCAAATGCTATAATGAATATCATTAATTAAACTGACACAAAAAAATGAGACAATAACGTCAGTGCAGCTTAATATTAAATTTTAAGACTAAATAATTCGATACCGTTTCCTTTGCCTTTCAGGTCAACTATTCCAAGGCTTTCGGTTTGCCAATTTTTTAGATCAATGTTATCCAGAAACGCTTTTGAAACTATAAAATGATGATTCAATTCATTGCAGGCGCTCCTGATGCGAGCCGTAGTATTCATTGTATCTCCGCTCATCGCGAGGTCTTTTTTTACTACTCCTATTTCCCCAACAGTAACTTCGCCCATGTGTATGCCTACTCTAAACTCTGGTACCATGCCATACTTTCTCCTGAAATGCTCGCTCTTTTTTTGAATATTTTTCCTTGATTCAATCACCGCGTCCAGGCATTTCCTGGTGTTCCCCTTTTCGGACAACCATGAGCACACAACTTCATCCCCAACATATTGATAGATGGTTGCATCAAATTCAATAAGCGCCTGCGATACACGATAAATAAAATCCCTGATAAATTCAAAATACAACGCATGCCCAAGTTTCTCAGCAATTGGCGTGGAATCTTTCAAATCAATAAACATAACAATCCGATTTTCCACTTTAGGATTTATGTATTTACCAACCAATATATCTATAAATACGCCGGGAGCATATTTCTCATTTATAATAAGAATAAGTTGCGTTACAAAAAATATGATCATCCAATATATGATCTTTTGCAAAAGCCAATTCCTGTACAACGCATAGGATTCAATTTGCTTAAAAGCATTTGCTGCAGTTTCACCTAAAATAACGATAGAATTTGCGTATTGAATAATGAAGGTTAAAACAAATGCAGAGCCTAACAGAACAACGCTTTTTATCAAAAAATTTAACCACAAAGGAAATCGTCTCGACATCTTTCTGAGCCTGTACACAAAAATATATGCCATGGTAAGGCTTATTGCAAACATCAACGATTCCCTAAACCATAGAGAATTTGTGTGATATTGCTCGTCTGTGCGCAACAGCACAATTACAAAGTCAATCGCCGTCCAAAATAAGGCTACAAATACAACGGTTTTGAGCCGTAATTTATTAAGGTGGGATATGTAAAAAAACCTGCTTACGGCGCTCATTGTTTCGTTTCTAAAAAGTTGTAAATAGATTGCTGGGCATTAATTTTAGTTGCACCATCCGCGTTTATCTTTTGTTGTTGAAAGCCGGGCATCAGCATTACGGCTTTATCATTATCGCGCCACTGTATATCGAAATAGTTAAGTAGCTCTTTTTTGCATGCTTCATTTTTTATGCGCACATACACTTCTATGCGATGACGCAGGTTGCGGGTCATAAGGTCAGCTGAACCCATTAATACTTCCACATTTGCATCAGTTCCGAAAAACAACATACGTGAATGTTCAAGATACCTGTCCACTATCCGCTTCACGGTAATATTTTCACTTTCGCCGGTAATGCCGGGAACAAGACAACAGATGCTGCGTACAATAAGATTAATTTTTACACCGGCCTGGCCGGCTTTATAAAGAAGTTTTATGAAGGAAGGCTCTTCAAGATTATTCACCTTTATTCTTATCAACGCTTCTTCACCACGCTTTGCTTTTTCAATTTCTGTCTCTATCAGTCTTTCAAGTTCCTCTACCATATTGAACTGTGCTACGAGTAATTCCTTAAATTTTAATTCAGTCTTTTCATCGGGAATTTTCTTCGTTTGTAGAAATTCAAACAGTTGAAGCAATTCGTTTGTAATGTTTTCATCTGTGGTCATCAACACCTGGTCCGTATAGAACTTTGCAGTGATCTCGTTAAAGTTGCCGGTACTTAAAATTGCAAATGATTGCTTGCCTGCCCCCTTGGAGTTTACCCCTTTTGGGCTTGCCCCTTTCTTTTTTCTAACCAAAGCAATCTTACTATGCACTTTTATTTCCGGAAGGCTGTATATAATTTTCACGCCGGCATCTTTCATTATGCGGCTCCATTTTATGTTGTTCGCTTCATCAAAGCGGGCTTTCAGTTCTATAAAAGCAATTACATTTTTACCATTCTTCGCAGCACTGATGAGTGCATTGATAATGTGAGATTCTTCCGCCACCCTGTATAAAGTAATGAAGATGTCGGTCACCTCTACATCTACTGCAGCTTGGTTAAAAAATGAAAGTATCGGGTTATAAGATTGATAAGGAATGTGCAGTAATACATCTTCTTTAATAAGTATATTGAAGATGTCGCCACTGTTCATCACATTCGCAGAAGAAAGTGGTTTTCTCTCGTCATACACCAGTTTCTTATTGAAAGTTGGAAATTTTGAAAGATCGCTAAGGTTATGATAACGGCCACCGGCAAACATATCTTCCGTAGTTACATTAAATGCCCCGGCAAGGAATAATTGCAAATTCGCCGGCATTCCATCTTCATAAAGAAAGCGTGAAGGCGGCCCAAAATCTCTTTTTGTAAGTTGCTTCTCTATTTTTCCCAGGAGATTTCCACTATATTCATCAGCGAGGTAAAGCTCGGCATCACGGTTAAATTTTATGCTGTAAACACTCACAATGTGAAGGCCCGGGAAAATATATTTTAAATTTTCACGAACGATATCATCAAGAAAGACGACATATTCATTTCCATCAATTGGAGTAAGTGTAAAGAACCGGTTTGTTTTTTCAGAAGGAATATTTACGATCGCCTGTTTTAATAAACCATCATTTTCTTCCTGCAAAGTAATTACCAGATAGAGATGATTATTTTCAGGCATGAAAGCCGTATCACTCTTTCCATCAAGATAAATGGGCTGAATAAATGAAAGCACATTTGAAAGAAAAATTTCCCTTATTTCCGGAAGATGCCCTTCACAAATAGGCATGTTATAATAAAAGATGATATTCTCTTTTTTCAGCAGAGGCAGGATTTCCTGGTTAAGAATAAATCCAAAAAAGTTAAGTTGGTTTTTTATTTCATCCTGCACCTTCTCAGCTATATTTTCCTGTGTACCTTTTATTGCCTTTAATGTTTTTTTATTTATTATGGAAAGAGCCACCACACCCGGGTAGCGCACCCTGAAAAATTCATCAAGGTTAGAAGAAAATATCGCAAGAAATTTTAGCCGCTCAAACAAGGGAACCGTGGAGTCTGCAGCTTCCTGCAAAACCCTCAAATTGAAACCAAGCCAGCTAAGGTCCCTATTATAAATAGTCATGGAAAACACAAATTAAAGTGGTGAACCGGTGCCATTAATAACTGTGCCAACAGATGCGCCATCATTTAGATACGCGGCAATGGCAAAGGCCAGCACGGACACAACTATGCCTATCATAAATATATTGTAGGCCCAGCGAATGAGCTTGTATTTTCTGCCGAGTACAACGCCTAAAAAATATATATCTTTTATAAGCGAGCCATACAAATAATCCGTATCCAGCATCATATCCCGCATTGCAGAATTGTATTGCTCGTAAGTTGCTTTGTGGAAGTTGCCGAAAAATAAAAGGTTTGTTTTCTTCTGTGCTATATCTTCCGGTGTAAATGTTCCTTCGCTTATTTTTGGGCGTGTAGCTAATATAGATATTACAATAGTGGTAACGGCAACCGCTAAAAATATGATTGTTGGAATGAGCAAATACTGCTCTTCCTGCAGTTTTCTCAACAGTACACTCAGGATAACGGAAATGATAATCGCATTTACTGAAATGAGAATGTTGGCTTTGTGATCGGCCATATCACTCAGTTTCAGGTGATTTTCTGACGTGAGGCGCAGCATGGTTTGAATACCTTTACTCATCAGCCCGCTTTTATCTTTTTCCAACCCTGCCAGCGTACCAACTTCGGGTTGTCGCTCCTCCTCAATGGCGGCCATGTTTTTACGCAATTTTGTTATATTTTTTTCTTTCCTTTTATCTAGTAAGTCTTTGGTGTAGTTCGTATAGAATTGATGATCCTCCAGCATCTTTGTTGTGTTATCGTTAAACTTCATTTCATCACTATCACCATTTCTTAATTTTTGTTCTTCAAAGGCAAGCTTATTAGTAGTCTTAAATTCTTTAGTGCCGAGGTGGTAAGTATCCGCATCACAAATTATTTGCTGCAGCAGATTTTTAGGATTTCTTGGAAACTTCGTCGCCATGATACATTGCTCTATCTCACCGATAATTTTTTCATCTTCTATAAAATCTTTCATGAACTTCCTCATAATGTCGCAGCTCATTTTTTCATGCTTCTCCGGCTCAGTAAAAAGATGCCCCGTATCATGAAACCAGGCGGCTGCAAAAAGAATAAGCATTTCATCTTCGGAGACTTTGTAGTGCCCGGCGATTTCCTGTGTGCGCTTTACCACATTTTGCGTATGCTCCAGGCTATGAAATGCTAACGCCGGCGCATGCATTTGTTCGAAAAGCCCTGTTACATATTCTTCTATTTTCTTGTATAATTTGTGATAATCCATAGTTAGAAAGTTATATTAAATTTTGTACCCACCGAAAAATTAAAAAGGCTGCCTTCATCCGAAAAAGCGATGGTAGCTGAAACTATGGCAAAATTATAGGGTGAATAGTAAAGGCCTGTTCCGTAAGAATGATGCCACTTATGCGAAGTAACGTCTTTAACCCAAACTCTTCCGGCGTCAATAAACGCAAGGGCGCCTACATCGCCGGGAATGATGTATGATTGTGATGCGAAGAGCTTATACCGGGCCTCAAACGAGCCATACAACACTGATTTTCCTGCGAACCTGTCTTTTCTAAAGCCCCGTAAATGATTATTAGATCCGAGCGTTAATGCCTGGAAGTACTCATAATTTTTACTAAAGATATGCCCATAGCCGCCGCGAAGCACCATTACCAGTTTGGTAGGTTCGGTAAAGCTTGCATTCAATGTCAGGTCTGAAGTAAGCTTTGTAATCTGCCGGCTATCATCATTTAGCCCTACTAATGATGTTAGTTCTGTCGTGCTAATAAGTCCCCTGGTGGGCAGAAATTCGCTGTTCGTGTTGTGTATCACAATTGACGCCTTTCCACCTGCGTAAGATTTATTTGCGTAAACGCTTGCAGAATCGAGGCCGGCGA
>JALYYM010000369.1 GCA_030946565.1 Bacteroidota bacterium
GAATTAGAAACAATGAATTAGGTGTTGACTGTTGTAGATTTAAAATTGAACTATGATCATTGATACCTTATCGAATACTGACAAATACTTTCCTATTCATCCATTATTTGCAAAGGCATTTGAATACGTACGTTCACAAAACCTGCAAACAATTGACGTAGGTAAATACGAAATTGATTGGAGATGATTTAAAGGCAATTGTTCCAATAAAAAAGGGATGTCAAAAGAAGAATCTATCGCAAAATTTGAATGCCATGATAAGCACATTGACATACAACTTTGCATAAATGGCAAGGAGCAAATGGGCTGGAAGTCCCGCCAAAACTGCAAAGAACAAAAAAAGGAGAATCTATCATAACGGCTGCGGCTACTTGTTTTTTCCCGGCCATCCCATTGCACAAGATTATTGCTCCAGGCAATACCAATGGAAGCGTTTTTATCAAAATCACCTTCTTCTTCTTTTAAAGGCCCGGAGCCATGAAAGAACATAATATATTTTCCGAGACGCGGTTGATCTTTTTAAGTTGATAACTGCGCAGAATAATCTTTTATTAAATACTCATATACCTTGATGTTATTTTTTCGAAAGCGTTTGGAGACAACTATGGTTTTTTCCATTCATTCATTTCTTTTTTGAAATCCACCCAAGCTATTGTATCGTTGTTATCCGCCTCTGAGATCGCTTCGTCCAGTTCCTTTAGTTGTTCCTTGTGTAGTTCATCGGTTATTGTGATAAGGAATATTATGAATCCGGGGCGGAACAAAATCGTATAAACTGAACAGGCTACTCACGGGGTGATTCAATCTCAAAATAATAATTTGAAACTTGGGAAGCTTCGAAAATAAACCGTTAATAATTTTTATCACTTCTAACCAACCCCATTTATTTATGATATTGGATCTAAACCACTTTTCACTATGTAATTTAGAGATTCAAATCACTTTTTATTATCTAATTTAGCGATTCAAATAACTAAATATGATACAAAGGGATATTGGGGAAGCAATAAAGAAAAGATTATTTAAGGGAAAAGCCATACTAATTTTTGGCCCCAGGCAATCAGGTAAATCAACTTTAATTGAAAATTTACTCCATCAAACCGATACAGATTTTCTTTACCTCAACGGGGATGAAGCCGATGTAAGGGAAACACTTTCCAATACAACTTCAGTAAAGTTAAGAGCGCTGGCAGGGAGCAACAAAATTGTTTTCATTGATGAAGCACAACGTGTTTCCAATATCGGGCTTACGTTAAAATTATTTACTGATCAGCTAAAGGATATTCAGGTGATAGCCTCTGGTTCTTCTGCTTTTGAGTTGGCCGGCCAGGTAAACGAGCCGCTTACAGGCCGTAAATATGAATTTATGTTATATCCCCTGAGCTTTGGCGAAATGGTTAAGAACAATGGGCTATTGGAAGAAAAAAGATTATTGGAACACAGGTTGGTCTTTGGCTATTATCCGGAGATCGTCACCCATACCGGCGAAGAAAAAGAGTTATTAAAATTATTAGCCAATAGCTATTTATACAAAGACCTGTTGCTGCTCGAACAAATAAAGAAACCAATTCTATTGGAAAAACTGTTGAAAGCGCTGGCGTTGCAATTGGGCAATGAAGTTAATTATACTGAACTGGCACAGTTGATTAATGCGGATAAAGGCACGGTTGAAAAGTACATTGACTTGCTTGAAAAAGCCTTTGTTTTATTTCGCCTGCCGACGCTAAGCCGTAATGTGAGGAATGAAATTAAGAAAGGGAAAAAAATATATTTTTATGATTGTGGCATCCGAAATGCTATCATCAATAATTTTCATGGGGTAAAGAACCGGACCGATACGGGCGCTTTGTGGGAAAATTTTTTTATTTCTGAAAGGGTAAAATATTTGCAGTATAATGATATAGATGCTTCCCACTTTTTTTGGAGAACTACACAGCAGCAGGAGATTGATCTTATTGAAGAAACAAATGAAAAGATAACAGCCTTTGAATGCAAATGGAATGCGAAATCGAAAGTAAGATTTCCGCAGACATTTACAGATAACTATCCCGGTTCAGTAAGCCATATTGTTACTCCTCAAAACTTTGAAGAATTTTTAATGTGAGAGTCGGATAACTTAATGGCTATTCAATTTCGTAATCATCAGATCCATCGGCTTCACCTGTTATGCACGTAAAGCAACTTTTGCCAGCTATAGCCGATCCGATTATCCATATTGGATTTCCACAATGACAAGTTGCACCCTCATCCCTTAATTTTCTGAAGTGAATCAGGTCGTCCTTTAACTTCTTCACATCTTCCTTCGGGTTGGTAATTTTATACTTCCTGAGAAACTTATCTATAGAAATTCTATGCATTGCAATACTTGCAAAACCTGGTTTAAAATTCATAATGTCTTTTTTCTTCAGGTATTTTTTCAACCTTTTCATCTGTACATGATGATGCAAGTACGCCAAACTGAAGTGTAAGGTCATGATTAAATTTCTCAGCTTCAATTATTATCGCCCTATAAGTTTTTGAAGATAATTCGTCTGTGTCCATAATATTTATTTAGCAGCTTTTAAAAAATTCACAATAAGCCTGCAAGATTTTTTTCTCAAAGCATCCTCACCATCCAAAATACCTCTTCGCATTCCAATAACTAATGTCTTGTATAATTTTTCCCGTGAGCTTTATATCTTTCGGCAATTCACCCTTCTCAATTTCGTTTCCAAATAAATTGCAAACAATCCTGCGGAAATATTCATGTCGCGGAAATGAAAGAAAACTTCTTGAATCAGTGATCATACCTACAAATTGGCTTACCAATCCCATATTTGACAAGGCATTTATTTGCTTTGTCATCCCATCTTTCTGATCGAGAAACCACCAGGCGGAGCCAAACTGGATTTTGCCTGCGATAGTGCCATCATTGTAATTACCCACCATCGTTGCAAACAATTCATTGTCGGAAGGATTTAAATTATATAAAATAGTTTTAGCTAACTGGTTAGTGGAATCAAGCAGGTTAAAAAATTTTGACAATGCTCTTCCATGTTGAAAATCACCAATCGAATCCCACCCGGTATCGGGCCCGGAAGTGCCCAACATACGCTGGTTATTATTTCTCAAAGCACCGAGATGATATTGTTGCACCCAGCCTTTTTCATGATCGCATATTGCAAAAAAATACAGCATGGCTGATTTAAACTTCAGCTTTTCTTTTGCCGAAAGTTCCGTGCCGGTGCGTATCTTATCAAACATTAAGCTGATCTCTTCAGCAGTATAATGCTCTGCATAAATATATTCAAGCCCGTGATCAGAAACAGAGCAACCCATTGTTGCAAAAAAATCATGGCGTTGTTTTAATGCATGCAAATACGACTTAAAAGAATCTACAGCGATGCCACTTACGGTTTCCAATTTTTTTACATAAGCATTGAAGTGATTTGTATCATCAACATCCATTGCCTTGTCCGGTCGAAAAGCAGGCAACACTTTTATCTCAAAACCATCTTCTTTAATTTTTTTATGGTATTCCAAAGTATCAATCGGGTCATCCGTTGTACATACAATTTCCACATTCATTTTGCGCAGCAGGTTCCTAACGGAATATTTTTTCTTCTGTAATTTTTTACTGCATTTATTATAAATCTTCTTAGCGCTTTTTGGATTTAGTATTTTATCTATGTCAAAATATCGTTGCAACTCCAGGTGTGTCCAGTGATAGAGCGGATTTCGCAAAGTGTATGGAACTGTGTCTGCCCACTTCTGAAATTTTTCATAGTCACTTTTATTGCCGGTGATATAGCTTTCATCTATACCATTAGCACGCATAGCCCGCCATTTATAATGATCCCCATATAACCATATTTGTGTAAGGTTTTCAAAATTGATGTCATCAGCGATTTGCTGTACAGGCAGGTGGCAGTGATAATCTATCACCGGCATTTTCTCAGCAAAGTCATGATATAATCTCTTTGCTGTTTTGGTCTCTAACAAAAAATTCCTATCTAAAAACTTCTTCATAAATTGTTGCTATGCTTACTTGAATATTGATTATTGAATATTGCATATTGAATAATTTGATTTAAAAACTATTCAAAAAAACTTTCGTAAAAATCCTTTGTGGCCGCTTGGGTCAAAGACTCACTCCCCGCTTCCAGGGTATAAAATCATTTTGCAAATGCCTCACAGCGCTCACTTCCATTTCGCCACTTGCTACCTTTATGATGTATTCAAGAATTCTTTCGCCCGCCTGCTCTATCGTCTCCGTACCTTCTATAATGGTACCGGTATTGAGGTCAATAATGTCATGCATTTTATTGTATAGAATGGTATTGCTCGATATTTTTATCACCGGTGTAATTGGGTTTCCCGTTGGAGTTCCAAGCCCGGTTGTAAACAAAACAACATTAGCCCCGGCAGCCACTTCGGCGGTTGTGCTTTCCACATCGTTGCCGGGTGTGCACAGTAAATTCAATCCCGGCTTTGTAACCATTTCAGGATAATCGAGCACATCATTTACAGGAGACGTTCCGCCCTTTTTTGCTGCCCCTGCAGATTTTATAGCATCGGTAATTAAGCCATCTTTTATATTGCCTGGTGAAGGATTCATATCAAAACCGGAGCCCGATGCTTTTGCACGATCGTTATAAGTGCGCATTAAATCTCCAAAGCGTTTAGCCGTGTCCGTGGTAATACAGCGATCACTTAAATTTTGCTCAACACCACACAGCTCTGGAAACTCCGAAAGAATTACGGAGCCACCAAGCGCTACCAGTAAATCTGATGTATAACCTATAGCCGGGTTTGCAGAGATACCGCTAAATCCATCGGAGCCACCACACTCAAGGCCAACCGTTATTTTACTAAGCGGCGCAGGTTTTCTCTCAATAGTATTAGCCTGTACCAATCCTGCAAATGTTTGCCTGATTGCCTGCGATATCAAATCATTTTCACTTCCTATTTTTTGTTGCTCCAAAACGTACAACGGTTTGGAGAAATTTGCGTCCCTCTTTTTTATTTCCTCCTGCAAAATTTCAACTTGTGCGTTCTGGCAACCAAGGCTCAAAACAGTGGCTCCTGCTACATTTGCATGTGTAATGTATCCGGCAAGCAACCCACATAACGCCTGGGCATCTTGCCTCGTGCCGCCGCAGCCGCCTTCATGGGTTAAAAATTTTATTCCATCCACATTGGCAAAAATCCGTTGCTTTTTTGCTTCTTCCTTTTCAACAGAAATATCTGCA
>JALYYM010000384.1 GCA_030946565.1 Bacteroidota bacterium
CTATGCATGCAGAAACAAAATCGCCTGTCACTGCAGCCATTGCTGCCTATAACCTTAATCCCAATGGGACCGGGGCAGCTATTTACGCAAAAAAAGAAGGAGGCGGAAATGCTGGCTTTTTTGACGGCAACATTTATGTGGCAGGTACTATCATTGCCAAGGTGGATATTCAGTTAGAGAATGCAGACTTTGCTGAGGAATTTGCGGTAACCGAAGGAACCGAAGCGGGCGAAGTAATGGTTTTGCAGGAAGATGGAACCCTAACACAAAGCGCTAAAGCATACGATAAAAAAGTAGTTGGAGTAATATCAGGCGCAGGTAAGTATAGGCCGGGAATTATACTGGATAAAAAAAATAATACCGAAAACAGAAAGCCTGTTGCCATGATGGGTAAAGTATATTGTAAGGTTGATGCAGATATATCTTCTATTGAAACCGGCGACATGCTTACAAGCTCTGATATTCCGGGTTATGCAATGAAAGCAGTTGATCCATTCAAAGCTTTTGGCGCAGTAATAGGAAAAGCTCTTGGTTGTTTACATGAGGGTAAAGGATTAATTCCAATTTTAGTGGTACTGCAGTAAAGTCCCTGCATATATGATTTGAAACCTTTTATTTCCCCTTTAAAATTTTCAAAGCTTAATGCATTATGTATATACAGTTAAAAAATATTACACAGCAATTAAAAAATAATATTTGCTCAATAAAAATTGAATGGGAATATGGAAATCAAGATCCCGATCTTATTGAATTTTATACAAACAATGCGGGTAATGCTATAAGCCCTGGAAACCTTACTCAACAATTATCGGTAAAGAAAGAAAACAAGGTTACATCTACATCTTTTGATGTGCCATGTAATTCTAATATTAGTATAATAGTTTGTCCTCGTTTAGTAAAAGATAATACACTTTTAGATAAGCAACCTGATGATAATGAAGTCGAAGAGTTTTGGGAAGGCTTCTGCATTTTTAAAAATATTCAAACTCAGGGCAATGGTACAGGCGAAATACATAAAAATTTACCAGTTCCTTCAATTACAAACATTGTTCCTATTGCAGCATCATTAAACTCGAAAAACAGATTAAGGGTTTCGTTTATTGCAGGAAAGAATTATGATAAATATTTAGTACGGTGGGGGTCGGTCTTTCAACCCAGAAATGAGGATAGGCAAATTGAAGTTGAAATAAGCGGCAGTTCAGGAACTCTCGAAGTGGACACTTTACCCAAAACAAATTATCGCGTTTATTTAAAAGGTGGAGAAGATGATTTTTTAGGAATAACAACAAGCTATTCTGATTGGTCATCAGATTTCAACGCAACCTCCGAAACTAAATCAACCAGCCTAAGATTTTTTTTACAAAACGAAGATGGTAGCCAGGGGATTAAAAAAATTATGAGGCAAATGAATAGTTTACGTGTTTTTATGGGAATTTAAAAAATCTATAAAGACAACAAATCAAATACAAATTTGACCCTCTTACACTTCACAGGATTCTATATTCAACCTCGAACGCAAATAAAAAGGTGGGCTGATAAATCTAAATGATATTACAAAAGATTTTAAAATCAAACTTTTTTTTAAAATTTTATACGATGGCAGCAAGATCAACGAGAATATTATTTCACAATCAAACAGAATTTCCGTTAACTCAAACAGCAGTGGATTTGCCGCACGGAGAATGGACGGATCCATGGCAACCTCCTGGTTCAATCAATCCGCACAGCGATGCCGAATGGAGATCAGAATCGGATGGTATTGCAACCGGCACAGAAGGATCGGTAAGATTTTCTATTAACAACGGAGAAGGCGCAAGTGCTTATGTGCATTGGGATAACCCATTTTCCGGCTCAAATAAATATCATCAATTTACAGATGATAAGTTTGAAATATTTCATTCAGGGGGAGATGGCAATGATACAACGGTAGAGTTCTTTTTAATGATTTCAGTTCCTCACTTTGTACCTGGGTTTAAACCAAGTATAAATGGGTTTCATTTTAGTAATGATTTTGGAGATGTGCCTTATTCACTTCCCCCACTTAGGGGAAGTATTCTTGATTGGAAATATGGGAATGCAAAAAACGGACTTTGCGGAGGAATGGTTTACACCGTTAGGGATTATTACGAAGCCGCTGGTATAATTCCGGATCGAACCACTCCTCCATTAGGCGAACAAGATTCATTATTCATTTACATTGTCAACCGTTTATTTGATTCATTTGATATCGACGATATTACTTTATATCTGAAATATATGAATCCTTTATATCCGGACACAGATGAAAATGTTGCTAATTCAGCAGGTGTAGCAGAAGGGCGGGCATTTATTATGGCAAACCTTGAATTCCCAATTATTCGCCAGGATATTTTAGCAGGTCATTTATCACCTATGGGTTTAATAATGATAAAGTCACTTAATCCCGCCGATTTAGGATGCAATCACCAGGTAATGGCGTATGGTTATCAAATGAAGGGAAACAATGTAGAGATAGCCCTTTATGATCCAAACTCTCCAAATATAGATTCGGTAAAATTGTCTTTTAATGCGGGCAGTACCGCAAACAAAATTGACGTTACACATAATGTGAATGCTAGCGGGCCTGTTTATTGTTTTTTTAGAACAAATTATACTTTTAAAAAACCTGCGCCTGAAAAATTCAGCCTTAGGATTTTCGCGAATGCTCATCATTTTAATCCCCAGTCGGGATTTAGGAATTTCAAACCACCTATTTCTGGTTTTCGGAACTTGTTTGTTTGAAACAAGATTTATAAAATGAAAATATTTCGTACCTATATTTTTTTTAAAAAAATCCCAATCCTGTTTATGGCAAAACAATTCATCTTCAATTGAACAATATTGATGCCGGTATACTATTTAATTACCATCAATAAATAAACATGCACCATAAAAAATTACAAAATGTAATAATCCTTGTGCTAATATCTGCATCGTCGCATGCTCAAAATGTTGCCATAAATAATGATCAGTCACAACCGAATCAAAATGCGATTCTTGATATAAAATCAGGAACAAAAGGATTGCTGATCCCACGCATGGATTCTGTTGCCCGGAAAACTATTATCAATACTAAAGGCCTTCTTGTTTATGATACTTCATACAATTCATTTTGGTTTAATACCGGATCAGCATGGCAAAATCTTTCTAACGGCTACGGATGGTCGCTGAATGGCAATAGCGGAACAATTGATGGGACACAGTTTATTGGTACTACTGATAATGTTCCATTAAATTTAAGAGTAAATGGGAAACAGGCTGGACGCATTGATAATACATTGTTCAATGTGTATTATG